>CAXIDD010000624.1:0-3428 GCA_964021975.1 uncultured Saprospirales bacterium
CCCTATCTACCTTCCGTAAAGTGAATCAAAAAATATTTTTTGGTATGAATGCCTGCTGGGATCATTCCAAAAATGGAGATCAAATCATGGAAATCAAGATTGGAGACTCCATTGAAGTACAATTATAAGTCTGGACATTTTACTTTTGAATTGCCTTTTGCCTCTCCTACCTTAATAAAGGTGACTTCAAATGCTCCCCTAGAAAAATTAGAGGCACTCAAGGTACTCAAGGTAATATCATAACTCAAGCCAAGTTGCCAACCTTCCAGTTCAAAAACACTACTGACAATAACGGATTCAGGAATAAGACGATCATCAAAGCGCTTAGCTAAATGTAACCAACTTCCCACTCTCAATTTAATGTCATCATCTCCCAATCCAATCCGGACGGCACTATCACCAATGGCACTCAAAGCGGGTCCTTGCTGACGCACTGCTCCAGAAGGCATAATTGTAAACATTCCAAGTTGGATTTCACCTCCAGCGTGAATAGTTATCCTTCTATTCAGGAACTCCTCGCTAGCTTCCAAAATACCAACAGCAGGTTGCGTAAGATGATGGATGGCGGCTCCGGCATAAAAGCTGTAGACATTACCACTACCAACCCGTTCTTGTTGGCCCATATAAAACAAGAAGCCAGCATTAAAGTCTGTAAATCCAGTTGAGTTACCTTCTAAAAAGGGTTCGCCGGAATCTCTACTAAAATCAACTTCCAATAAATCATTATCAAACTGATTACTGAACCATAAAGATTTAGGATCAAAATTATATTGTCCTCGCCCACCTTGTGCACCGACTACTAAAAACATGTATGGACTTCTGGAACTTCCTTCTGCTAACATTTGATGGTAGGCTCCACTTAATTGATAATAAGTGCGGTTGTAACCTGAAGCTCCTACCTGGTCACTAATGGCAAAAGCTCCACCCGCAAAATAGCTTTTGCCAATGCTCCAACGATTTTCAACACTTGCGATATAACTCAAATACTCCTCATCACTAAGGGTACTATAAAACTGAGTACGATACCCCAATGCAACCCTGGTTCCTCCTGCATACAATCCGGTCATAGCCGGATTAAGGTGCAGTGGACTTTGATTAAATTGTGAAAAACGCGAGTCCTGCGCTACCATTTGAATAGAGCACAACAATCCCAAAAGTAGCCATAAGAAATTATTCAATTTTATACCTTGCTTCATGTGTTTATTACTTTGGGCTTTAGAGCACTTAGCGAATCAGCGTAGTTTGTCCCCTAAATATTTTACGCACCTGGTTGTCAAAAGTAGCTTCTATATACCAAATGTAGGTATCTTGTGCTGCTGGTTCATTATTAAAGCGACCATCCCATCCATTTTGAATATCTTCGATGTTTTGGTCTAATACTTGATAAACAAGTTCGCCTAATCGATCATAGACCCTAAAAGCATGGATCAGCGTATTGGGTTCTCCATGAAGTATCAATTCATCATTGCGGCCATCGCCATTGGGAGAGAACCCCGTTGGCACCGCCACAATCTGCTCTTTATCAATAAAGATTCGCACAAAATCATTTGCTTGGCAACCTAATGAGTCAAAACCAATCAACTCATAAGAAGTCGTAAATTCTGGCTTCACCGTAATTTCTTCACAAATCAAACAAGGTACTGCTCCTGGAAATGGTTCGACCCATTCAAAATTAATCGGGCCTTGATTATTAGTCCCACTAGCCATCAAGGTAACCGAATCTCCTAAAGCAATTCGATATTCATCAGGACCGGCATCTACTTCAATTGCGGGGGGCTCGGTAATTATAGCACTGGTTACTGTGTTACAACCATTGGCATCCAAAATAGAAATAATATATTCACCTGCTCCTAAACCAATTTGAATGGGAGAACCAGAAAAAGGCCCTTGATTTAGACTGTATTGATAAGGGGGCGCCCCTCCATTAGTACGTACCACTAAGGAGCCATCTAAATCACCAAAACAATTTACATCTTGACTTTCGACGGAGACATCTAATGGTTCTGGTTGAGTAACTTGAACCGACTTTTCTTGAAAACAATTGTTGTTATCTGATACCGTCACGGTATAGTTTCCTGCTGTAATACTGGTAAGATCAGGACCTGTTCGTCCATTTGACCAAGCATAACGGAAGGCGGGAATTCCACCAGTGGCCGCTGCACTTATCGCACCATTCTGATCCCCGAAACAAGTATTGTCTACTTTCTTAAACTCAATTTGAATTTGGTCTGGTTGCCGTACCGTAGCCTGCCCAATATTAAAACAGCCTAAATTATCACTTATAGTCACGGTATAAATTCCCGCAGAGAGTCCCTCTGCTTTAGCTGTTCGTTGATTATCTGCTCGTTGATCCCAAAGAAAAGTAAAATTATCAGAATCAGCTGATATATTACTTACCTCAATGCTACCGTCTGAACCATTAAAACAACTAGCCGACTCTGCCTGAAGCTGGAAGGTGATCAATTTAGGTTGTCTAACCAAACGAGACTCAATGGCCTCACAACCATTTGGATCTGTGACCGTAACCGTATATAAACTATCTCCTACTAAATTATTAATAGTTGGACCTCTTTGCCCTGTATTCCATAAAAACTGAAAGAAATTTAGATCGGCATTTTCCCGGCCTTCTATAAAATTAATTCCGATTGCTCCATCTGATTCACCAAAACAACTTGGTTGATTGATAATCATATTTGGATTCATCTCTGGAAGATCATCTAAGTTGATAGCAATCATTTGTTCGCATCCGTTTGCATCTGTGACCGATACCGAATAACTGACCGAATCCAAGCCAACAGCAGTAGAACCGCTCTGACCATCACTCCAATTATAATTATAGGAACTTGCACCTCCCCCCGAAGCGATTACAGTAGCTTCATTCAATTGCTCCCCAAAACATCCATCATCAGTCTGTACCACTGATAAGACCAATTCGGTATCTGGCTCCCCCAACTCGACAGTAGCCACCTCTCTACAAGCATTCACATCAGTAACCGTGACACTATATCTACCAGCTGCTAAACCTGCAATGCTTGAATCCTGTGCCCCATTTTGCCAAACGTAGGCATAAGGTTTAGTTCCTCCAGCCACCAAAGCAAGTGCTGATGCATCACTTCCTCCTAAACAAGACACCTCATCAGAGCTAAAATTAATGGCCAAAGAATCAGGTTCTGGCACATTTAAGGTTTGGCTAATCTGGCAATTACGCATGTCTGTAATTAAGATATCAACTGGACCTCCTGGAAGATTCGTCGCTCGGCTATTTCGCTGACTTAAACTATCCAGCCACGAATATTCAAAAGGCATGGTACCACCTGAAACAAAAACTTCAGCTTCTCCATTGCTTCTACCAAAACAACTAACGGAATCATAGAAAACCGTATCAATTTGTAAAGGGAGTGGCTCAATAATAGTGAAGGTTTCTGATA
>CAXIDD010000625.1:0-3399 GCA_964021975.1 uncultured Saprospirales bacterium
GCTGAAAATCCGATAGGCTTTAAAAATGTCTTGAATTGCTCTTTTTCCAGGGTAATTTTTAAAATTATATATAAAGCGTAAAAGACAACCATTAATACGCTTAAATAATAAAGCATTTGAATATGATTCGAGTAAATAGCCAAACTGCAACCCACTCCAAAGGTTAATGCTCCAAGCAAAGGTTTTCCTTTAAAGGCTAATAAACTCCCCCCGAAAATAAGTGGCAAAACCACTACCACATCGACTTTCCAAAGGTGCCCGGCTTCTAGTAAGATTACATAGTTTGTATTGTATGCGAAAGCAAAAGCTCCAATTATACTCAACCAAGGGCTTACTCCTAACAGCACTAAAATGAAATAGCTACAAAGACATCCTAGGAAAAGCGTACCTGAAAGTCGGCTCTGCCCACTCCAGTCAACCATTTTTCTAATCAACTTTGTCGCATTTTTATCCTTACCAGCAGAAAGTTGTTGCCAGGGCATACCTCCGAACATACCGTTCGTCCAATATGAGATCTTTCCTGTTTCTTTTCGATACTGGGAAGTTTCTGCGTTCATTCCTCGAGCAGAAATAATATCTGTTTGGATGAGCTGTTTACCCTGGAAATCAGGTAAAAAGAAAAGAATACTGAATAAGTAAAAAAATACAACCGCTACAATATGAGGTAAGAGTTTCTTAAACATAAAATCTCTTTTTTCTATTTTAAAAACTCGCCTTTAGGCGATTTGCTTAAAGATAAGGAAGTTGTGCTAATCAAATAACTTTAATCTTCGTTTGTCTGTTCATCAATAACTTTTTCAATTAGGTATTGATTCCGACCTGGCGAATTCCGCGCTACCAACTCTGCAATAAACCCAGCTAGGAAAAGTTGGCTCCCAATGACCATGCAAGTTAGTGCAATATAAAAAATTGGATTTTCCGTTACTAAGGGACCTTGTGAATGAGAGGCCAGATAAATCAATTTGCTAATCCCCACCCACAAAGCAGAGGCAAATCCAAGTAAAAACATCAACGAACCAAAAACACCAAAAAGGTGCATGGGGCGTTTACCAAACTTACCTACAAAGGTGATTGATAATAAATCTAAGAATCCATTGACAAAACGTTCTAAGCCAAACTTGGTCGTCCCGTACTTCCGAGCCTGGTGCTGCACCACCTTCTCACCTATTTTTGTAAACCCAGACCATTTAGCGATTAGTGGAATGTACCGATGCATTTCCCCATAAACTTCTATACTGTGTACTACCTGGCCTTTATAAGCTTTTAAGCCACAATTAAAATCATGTAACTTAATTTTACTGATCCAACGTGTGACGCCATTAAAAAACTTAGAAGTAAAGTTCTTTATGAAAGGATCATACCGTTTCTTTTTCCAGCCAGATACCAGGTCAAAACCATCTTCTGTAATCATCCGATACAGCTCAGGAATTTCATCCGGACTATCTTGCAAGTCCGCATCCATGGTGATCACTACTTTCCCTTGTGTCTTTTGGAATCCGGTATGAAGTGCAGCGGATTTTCCGTAGTTCCGACGAAATTTAATGCCTTTTACAAAAGGATTTTTGGCACGTAGGCTTTCAATAATCTTCCAGGATTTATCCGTACTTCCATCATCTATGAAAATAATTTCATAACTAAACTGATGGGTTTCCATGACCCGTTTTATCCAAGCTTCTAACTCTGGTAAAGATTCTTCTTCGTTAAGTAAAGGTACGACAACCGATATATCCATATTAGGGCTGAACTATGGAATGATACAATATTTGCTTAAAGCATCATTCGTTATTTCGTTTTTAATGTAAAAGCTGCCAGCAAAGATAAAATAAATCCACCGATTAAGCTTTGTACATAACGAAATACTAAAGGCCTAATTGCAATACTCAGGTCCTCTTCTTCATAAAATTCCTGATAAGGGCGCAGGTCTTTATCCTTCCCATTACTAAAACGCTCTAAATTAGCTAAAGCAGTCTCCTGCTGGACCCGCAATAAGTCCGGGTCTATGTATTTTAAAAGGATATAATAGAAGATATAGAACAGTAAGCTACTGACCATGAAAACTAAAAAAGTGGTGGTTAAGGCTGTTCGAAAGGTCAGCTCACCCCCATTTGCTTTTCGCTGAGCAATACCTCCCAAAAACATAAATACTATCATGGGTAAAATACCACCCCACCAAATATAGAGATCAAAAAAGGAGGCTCTATTAAAAAAGTAAAACAGCAGGTAGTAGCCGACTGTGGCTACTCCTGCTATTATTCCATAACTTATACTAATCTTTCGATTCATTTAGTTTCAATTCTTAGGTTACTGGCCGCTCTTTTTTCATAATGGCTCCAATAATCAAGCCGACAATTCCGCCACCGATTAGGCCCATAACGAGTTGTAAGATTAACATCCCCACTGGGGTATACATTTTCTCATACATCCCCATTGCCATATCAATTGCATCATCATCTAGTCCTTGCCCCTCCATAGTAGTGCGCATGAATTCTAAGATATTTTCAAAGAAATCAGTAGCAATGAAGCTGTAAAAAACAAAGGTCCAAACAGCTGAAATCGCACTGACTACCAAAATGGTAAAAAAGGCAGATTTAAAAGCTTCTCCGAAGCTAATGAATCCTCCAAGCTCTGTTTTAAATGCGCGTACAGCCATGACGACACCTCCAATCCAAACTACAAAAGAAAGCACACTAAATAAGATCGAAGTCGAACTAGTGCCATTGCTAGGATCAGTCATGCCAGTTAGGTAACCAATTAAACCTAGAACAATTAAAACCAAGGCCGTTAACCCTCCAAAACGGGTAGCGGTGGTCCAAGGAGAAGCTGCAGTTGAATCATTAATAGGATTATCCAAAGTACTCATAAGTGGTGTGTGTTAGTTAAAAGAATGATATTCAGCTTGAATATGGCAAATTCTTGATAGAATTCCGGTTTTTTTCTACGGAAGATTAAAAAAAAGCGATTGACCATTGTTTACGATTCCCAAAACCTTGCCTTGCATCTGTTTGCCTAAAAGTGGGGTATTGATTGATTTAGAACCCAAGTCATCTTTTGTCAAAGTCCATTCTTTGGTAGGTACAAAACAGGTCAAATTCGCTTTCGCTTTTTCAACTATCTGTACGGGCTCTAAATCAAAAGCCCGTCGTACTTCCGTACCCAGTAATCCCACCATCTTTGATAAGCCTAGATCCGACAAATGGGTGTTTAGCATGGCAAAGGTGGTCTCTAATCCAATCGCTCCAAAATCTGCATAAGCAAATTCTAGTTTTTTCTTTTCGGATTCAAGCGGCACATGATTACTCATCACCATATCTATTGTACCATCCTTTAAGCCTTCGATTAATGCTGTGGTATCAGACTGTTCTCTTAAAGGAGGCAACACTTTGAGGTTGGTATTAAATT
>CAXIDD010000626.1:0-3394 GCA_964021975.1 uncultured Saprospirales bacterium
AGAAGGCCCATTATCCTATTCTGTAAACGAACAAGACTCTTTTCTAATAATGAATGGCACCAATTGGAAGTTATTTGCTTTTAATGAAAGTTTTATTGAAATTCAAATTAGCGGAGGAGGAGGCCCAGTAGGAAAACGGCTCTACAAAATAGATTAGGATTTATGAGGTTGAGAAATCTATATTTCTTGTTTTTAACTATGCTCCTTAGTTGGGAAATAGGGCAAACGCATCAAAATGAAAAAGTAAAAAAATACGCTGAATTTTGACAAATTTACTTGAAATTATGGCAAAATCAAAAAAGCGGGAGGGGGTCTGGCCTTGTTTGACGGAGGAGCCTGCCTTCCTGCGGTCAGCAGGCAGGTTTGCCAGACCAAGCGTTTTTTTGCTTCGTTTTTTGTGGCGATTGACAAAAAATGAAGACGTTAGAGCGGTCTTTCGAAGAAACTCAAGTCCGTATTTGAAATAATAAGCTAAAATATTTTTGATGCGTTTGCCCTAGTTGGGAAAAGACTTCATTAGGTAGAGTAAAATGAAGCACATCAATAAAGCCTACTTTGTACTCTAATTCAGGTGTCTTATCTTGCTAGCCAAGACCACAATAAAAGATGGAAAAAGACTTATTCTTAGCAGATATTCCCGGAGCGAATTTATGGCAATCAACTGAGCGTATTACAGCAGGCTGGTCAAAAGATCAAAAGTTTTTA
Source organism: uncultured Saprospirales bacterium (assembly GCA_964021975.1). Lineage (GTDB taxonomy): Bacteria > Bacteroidota > Bacteroidia > Chitinophagales > Saprospiraceae > DATFKA01. The sequence continues at coordinate 706 of CAXIDD010000626.1, forward strand.
ATAACAACCAAGTCTGGAGTGGAATACTTACTACGACTATCTGATCAAACAGCATTCGAGCAAGAAAAAGAAAAGTATGTGGCTATGCAAGCCTTGGATCAATTCGAACTACCGCTGCCTCGGTTATTAGATATGGGGTATGCTAATCATGGAAAGCATACTTATCGTTTGTTTAGCTGGATGGAGGGTCAAGAAATAAACAATGTGCTCCCCCAACTAACAATAAGAAAACAATACGAACTGGGCTGGCAAGCTGGACAAATATTGAAACAAATTCATCAAATTAGGCCACAACAAGAAGGGGGACCCTGGGGGAGTTATTACCACGAAAAGATTGATCGAAAAATTGCCAGTTTTAGAGAGGGGCATTTTATTTTCCCCAAAGCAGATAACATAATCGACTTTATTGAACGCCACCGTAAGTTGTTGAATGGACGACCAACTACTTTCCTACATGGTGATTTTCATATCGGTAATATGCTATTAACACCTGAAAATACCTTAGCCATCATCGATTTTAATCGCCTAGGTTTTGGAGATCCTTGGGAAGAGTTTAACCGGATTAACTGGACAGCCAGTGTAAGTGAAGCTTTTGCAAAAGGCCAAATTAATGGTTACTTTGAGGAGGGCATTCCAGCTGGCTTTTTTGAACTAATGGCATTATACATGGCCACCAATCAAATTGGGGCTTTTGCCTGGGCCGCTGCTTATGGTGCTAAAGAAGTCAAAACGCATCATGAACAGACTTTGGAAGTACTAGATTGGTATGATGATTTTCAGCAGGTTCGGCCTAAATGGTATGATTAAATTCAGAAATGATAATTTATTTTAATAGTACGATTTCACCACTAAGGGACTGAGAACACTTAGGATCACTAAGGCTTAGTGCTTCTTGGGGCAGTAATATGTATTATTGGTGATTATAATCGACTCATTTTAACAAAATACAATAATGAGCAAAGATGAAGGACTACGTTCCGACCAATTTGAATTATACGATTTACGCATAGCAGTAGAGTCTATCAATGGTAATTGTACCTGTAATATGAAAGTAGGAGATGCTTTTTACCTCAAAGGTGGAAAATTATCTATGCCAGACGGTGCTGACTTTTGTTTGTATGCCTTACAATCTACGATTCCATTGCTGCCTGCCAAACAGCGTTATAATCATCCCGCAGATTGGATGGAAACGGATGCTCGGGTGATTTGTCCGGATCCTGCTTGTAAACTGATCATGCGAATAGATCGGGAAAGCTCCCGAGTACTAAATCATGATGATGTCAGTCCGATTACCTGGGAAGATAAGCCGGAAGAAAAATAAACATACGCCTATGTGGTTTGAAGAGCTCACTGGATTTAAAGAGGAGTCGCCGGAGCAAGTTCGGCGCTTATTAGAAGTGAAAGGACCTTTCTTGAATTCCATGGTCAATCAAAAAAGCTATCATTTTGGGCGCTTAGAAGTGGCTCAATTAGCTGACCTGCGAGGTAGAAATAAGCTAAGAAATGGGCCAAGGAGAATAAATTTACAAGAGATTGTCGCAGATGTCAAAGACCTTCACCAAGCTCCAGAAAATGCGGGTGCTTTATTTCAAGCGGCCTCTCAATTCAATTTACTGGAAATGGTTAGTCCAGAAGTAACACCAGAACGTGGGGTCGGTATTTATGAATATGATCGAACGCAGGGCCCCGCCTGTGCCATTGCTTGTGGTGCTGGGACAATTTATCGCAATTATTTTGCTCCGGTAAATGGACAAATTGGGCAATCTGAAGAACAACAGATTGACTGTCTAGCAGATATAGGTTTGAACTTAGGCAATTCAAAAGGGGCGCTCTGGCAGATGAAGAATGGCTATGCTTTTGCTTCAAAAGAGGGATTAGAAAAGATTAATCAACAGTTGAGTGACATGGATGAGCAGGCCTACGAAAAGCTGAAAGGTGCTCTTCGAGTTGGGATCCAATGGGATACGGAAGTGATCCTGAGTGCCAATCGCCAGCAAGTGACTCAAGTCTATGCTTCGGCTTTGCCGGTCGGGTATTCGGAGCATCCAGTTGATTTGTGGGAACCCTTTGCAAGGCTGGTACTAGAAGCTACTTATGAAGCCACTTTTTGGGCAGCATTAGAGAATTATCGACAAACTGGTAACAGCAAAGTATACCTCACGCTGGTTGGTGGTGGCGTTTTTGCCAATGATTTGGATTGGATATTTTCAGCAATCCGCCAATCCATAAAGCAATTTAGCCACCAAGCTTTGGAGGTTTGGTTTGTGAGTTATGGGCAGTCTTCTCCTCACATACAGAAATTCCTGAGCACCTTAATTTGATCTAATAACTCGTCTCATCTAAAATTACTTTCCCTCTAAAAGTCCGGTACACAAAATAAGTATAAGACAATACCAAAGGGCCACCAATAGCAACAAAGCCTAGCATGATGCCTAAGGTCTTATTAGAAGCAGCGGCATCATAAACGGTAATGTCGTATTGTGGATCGATGGAAGAGATTAAGATCGAAGGATAAAGCTCAATAGCAACGACCATTAGAAAAAATGCCATTGCAAAACCTGAGAAAATGAAGGCTGGAAAATACTTAGCCTTGCTCAAAAGTCTAGGGATATTAGCGATGCTCAAGACGCCTAAAATCGGAACAAGGAATAACCATGGCGTATCTTTAAATCGATCTTGCCCAGCGCCC
>CAXIDD010000627.1:0-3392 GCA_964021975.1 uncultured Saprospirales bacterium
CTTTTCTTTTCTAACGAATATCAAACTTTATACCAGCCATAAGCCATCGATTTGGCATTTTAGCCCCTAAAATATCTGAATATTGTTCATCGAAGAGGTTGTGTACCATTACATTAAGCGCAAATTGATCGTTTAAGCGGTAAGCTACCCGGGCATTCCAAACCATATAGTTGGGATCTAAAGTAGCATTAATGGTTGTAGCCGTACGTTGGTCCCGATTTTTATACATACCTATCAAGCCATATTCCCAGTTTTTGGAACGGTAACTCAAACTCGTATTCAATAAATGCCGGGCATGACTGGATATGTAAACGGAAATGATGTCTTCGGCATTGGTCGTATTTAAATAGGTATAGCCCAAGGACCAGTTCAGCCAACGTTGGTCTCCCATCACTTTCCGATACCAAGATTCTACTTCTAAGCCATTGGTACTGACTGCTGAAATATTCTGTGCGAAAAAGTAATCAGCCCCGCTTTGCAGGTTTTCATCATTGGGAATTTCACTTTCATTAGTAGACACATAATCTACCAGGTCATCCGATTGACGGAAGAAGGCCGTTGTTTTCAATTGCCAGTTGTCGGTGATTTTAAAGTCCACTCCTACTTCTTCTGACCAACTGCGTTCTGCCCTTAAATCAGGGTTCCCCAAGTTACGCCCTGGCGTCAGGTTAGGTAAATTAAAGGAAACAAAACGCTCGGTGTAATTGGCTGCCCGAATACTTCTGCCCGCAGAAGCCCGAAAAGTTACATTAGGTAGAACATAAGAAATATTGGCTTGTGGTGTTATTTCAAGGTCATAATTTTCGTCATAATCTGCCCGTAAACTACCGGTAATATTCCAGCGTGCATCTGGCTGATAAACACCCATTGCATAGACCCCAAAATGAATGTCGTCGTGATTCCCCCGGTCATTGCTTTCAATATCTCTAGTGTCCAATTGAGTACCAAATTTCAGAGAGAAGTCATTTGAGACACTAATTAGATGATTGATATTTAAGTTCCACATTTGGGTGACGTGATTATTAGTAGACGCAAAATCTGGACTAAAAATGAATTCGTCGGTATTGTATTTGTAGACTAAATTAAAATCTGTACTAGATTTATCCCCCGTTTTGGCTACTCTAATTTGGTTCCACCAAGCCTGGGTTTTCTCAATGGATTTATCAAAGGCACTGCTGGTATAAAAATACCGGGCACTAAAGTCTCGGTCATCGTAGCCAACTCTAGACTGTAGACTCCAGCCTTTGTCAAATTGATGGGCAAAACTCAAACCAAAGGTTTTAATATCAAAGTAATTGCGGTAAGCATCCAGCGTGCTATTATCGAGAACTTGCTCTTCCACCAATTGACCATCAGATTGATTCAAACTAAAACCTCCTCCAAAATAACTTCTACCTTTGCGAATGGCAAATCCTTGTTGAGCCGTGACCAATCTATTGTCTCCAAAATTTACGTTTCCAGATACTTCTGTAAGGTCTTTTTGGCTTGGTTCAAAACCCTTGGTAATGATATTGATCACACCTCCTACGGCATCGGCACCGTACATAGCCGCAGCAGCGCCTCGCAATACTTCAATCCGAGCTATTTCCGTTGGTGCCACGGGGATATAACTATTAAAATGTGCCGTCAAAGGATCATTCAAGCGCATGCCATCAACCATTACTAATACCTGCGAAAAGGTAGCCCCGCGCATGGTGATGTCTCCTTGAGCACCAAAAGCGTTGCGAGATTGCACTTCGATTCCAGGTACGTATTGTAATAAATCGTCAATAGAGGTGAAAGGCAATTGTTGCAGGACTTCGCCTTCAATAACACTAATATTCCGACCAGTTTCAGCCAGACGTAAGGGAATCCGATCTTGCTGAACCATAAATGTATCAAAATCAGCGTTTATTTGGGCTACCAGCAGAACGCTTGAGCTCACGAAAAACAGAAAAGTGTATACTATATAGCGCATATTTTTAAATTTAGCTCCATAAAAGGCCGCAAGTTGGGCCATTTTTATTGGCTCTCCAAAAAAATATCAGCTTTTTAGTTCTAGAGACTGGACAAAAGAACTTAAAGAATACTTAAATAAAGTGACTTAAGATCAACTTTACGTCCTTAAAAAGCTGGATTTATTTACATAAAACAAATAAAATCAGGACGCAGGTTTGAAAGGTGGATAATGTGCTCTATATTGCGAAAAGCCCAATGGTTTGTTTCAAACAATTCGGCTTTCTTTTACCCCTGACCTGTGTTTTTTAAATATTTAATCAACTCAAGTGAAAATATGAATCTACTAAAAATTGGGTTTCTAAGTGTATGCTGTTTGTTTATTAGTGCCCAGGTTTACGGCCAATTCACCCCAACCAATGAATCTAACATTACCATTATTGTCACAGATGGCACCGTAAGTGGCAAAGATAGTCCGCTCAATATTGGCGGAGGTGCGGGCGTAGGTTCGCCATTTACAGATCCTATCAAGTCTTTGGGGATGTCCGATGCTATCCAGGCTGGTGCCTTTTTAGATCGACCTCGATTTGGTAAAGCTGGATTTCTATTGATTTTTTGTGTAAGTGACTCCATTGGTGGCAAACAAGGTACGCTAATGGTGAATGGCCGCACTGTAAAAGGGGTATATCGGTTGATTCGTCAAAAGATGAAACAGGATGAAGCAATTCCCAAAGGCATGACCGCTTACCGGATTTCTGGCACTATTTATATCTTAGGAATTTCCTAGAAACAAGACTGAATTTAGACCTTATAAAATGGTAGGGCAAACGCATCAAATGTTAATTGACAAAAATATTAGCCTACACTCACCCCTCCAATTTCCCTAATGGGGAAGCCCATCCGCCTTTTTATAGAAAGGGATGCTGCCTTTTAGGACTTCCAAGGGTGCGGGATGGCTATACAGACTGTTCTTATTTTTGATGCGTTTGCTCTAATTAAATGAATCTGAGTTGTTTTGTTTCTATAAAAACCAATCACATGGAAGCATTATTTTTAGCTATTAGAACTGGAAATATAGCGGCCTTACAAGAACTTTTAATAGCTACGCCTGACCTAGTGAATGGCAAAGATCAACGTGGTTTTTCACCTTTAACGCTTGCGACTTATATGAGTCAAGTAGAAATGGTGCGTTATTTATTAGAAAAAGGAGCGGAGATAGATGCTCAAGATGCGGCAGGTAATACAGCTTTAATGGGTGTATGTTTTAAAGGCAACCATGAGTTAGCAAGGCTTTTAATTCAGTACGGTGCCGCTATTGATCTTCAAAACAACTCAGGTACTACCGCTCTGATTTTCGCAGCAGAATATGGCCACACGCCTTTGGTAGAACTATTGGTCAATCATGGTGCCAATAAAGCTATTGCTGATCAAAAAGGGAATACGGCATTGGAACATGC
>CAXIDD010000628.1:0-3390 GCA_964021975.1 uncultured Saprospirales bacterium
CGTAGATATTAGAAAAGAATTAAACTAGATCATCACCTCAACATTCCAATAATTGATATAAAATGGAAAAATTTACAACCCTTTCCTCTACTGTCGTTCCGATGCCTTTTGAGGATATAGATACAGACCAAATCATTCCAGCACGTTTTTTAAAAGCGACTACCCGCGAAGGATTTGGGGACAATTTATTTAGAGATTGGCGCTACAATGCAGATGATACGCCCAAGGAACAATTTATCCTAAACAACCCACTTTACAACGGTCAGGTATTAGTTGCTGGCAGTAACTTTGGTTGTGGCTCAAGCCGTGAGCACGCTGCCTGGGCTTTATATGACTATGGTTTTCGGGTAGTAATTTCTAGTTTTTTTGCAGACATTTTCAAAGGGAATGCCTTGAACAATGGGCTGCTTCCAATCAAAGTTAGTCCAGAGCACTTGGATCAACTTTTCCAAGCCGTAGAAAAAAATAATCAAGTTGAATTTAAGATTGATTTGGAAGCTCAACAATTGCAAGTGCCAGAGATTCAATTAAGCATCGACTTTGACATCGATCCTTACAAAAAAATGTGTATGATTAATGGCTACGATGACATCGATTATCTGATCAGCATCAAAGATAAAATTGCAGCATTTGAACAAAAAGCCGTAGATTTTCTTTAGATTCTAGGTAAATTTTGAAATTTTATTTTGTTACTTTTTTGAAAATCCAACGTAAAAAGTATAGAGTTGAAGGATTTTGTATCAAAATCAAAATAAATCATCCTAAACCTGGTACTTTACTTGGTCCATTACAAAAAGAAAATTACATTTATCCTAACTTCATTATTTGATCTAAATTTTAACTTATTATTCCCATGAAAAAGAAAATCGCCGTATTACCCGGAGATGGGATCGGCCCAGAAGTAACCGAGCAGGCTGTCAAAGTTTTAGACGCCATCGCTGATCGTTTTAATTACTATTTTGAATACTGCTATTCTGATGTTGGTGCCATTGCTATTGACAAGCACGGTGACCCACTTCCTAAGCATACCCTAGAGACTTGTCTCAATGCGGATGCGATCCTTTTTGGTGCCATTGGTCATCCTAAATATGATCATGATCCAAACGCCAAGGTAAGACCAGAGCCGGGTTTACTAGCATTGCGTAAAAGCTTGGGCTTGTTCGCAAATGTCCGTCCTGTAACAACCTACCCTACACTACTCCATTTATCTCCATTGAAAGAGGAAAAAATCAAGGGGGTTGATTTGGTCATTTACCGAGAATTAACAGGTGGTATCTATTTCGGGGATAAAAAAAGAACGGAAACAGGTGCTTATGATGTCTGTGCCTACGAAACTTATGAGATAGAAAGAATTGCCAGACTCGCGTTCGAAGGTGCTATGAACCGTCGCAAGAAAGTTACCCTAGTCGATAAAGCCAATGTCTTGGAAACTTCCAGATTATGGAGAGAACGAGTTCGGGTCATTGCTGAAGAATATCCAGAGGTTGAGCTAGACTTCATGTTTGTCGATAATGCAGCTATGCAAATCATCCAATATCCTAAACAGTTTGACGTCATCTTAACTTCTAACATGTTTGGTGATATTATTTCTGATGAAGCAAGTGTATTAACGGGCTCCATGGGTCTATTGCCTTCCGCTTCTTTAGGAAGTGATACTTCTTTGTTTGAGCCAATCCATGGTAGCTATCCACAAGCAGCCGGAGAAGATATTGCCAATCCAATGGCCACGATTCTATCCGCAGCCATGCTGCTCGATTCCTTTGATATGGTTAAAGAAGCAGACCTAATTCGTGATACTGTCCGTCATTTACTTGAAAAAGGTATCGGCACCAAAGAGTTAAACATGGAGAATGCCTATAGCTGTTCGCACATTGGCGATTTGGTCGCTTATTTGATTGCTGAGGATGAATCCATTAATTTAAGTACTTTTAAAATAAAGGAGAAGAATTCTACGATTATATAATTGGGTACCCAAAGTATACTGTAGCAAAAAAGATAGGTGAAGTTTAAAAACTTCGCCTATCTTTTTTTAGCATAGGCTAAATAGCTACTTAATCGGTGCAACCCTTTCAATATTTGGGTCATCCTTTTGTTGTATATCTATTTTTAGCCTTTCTGATCCAAGTGCTGCAATAGCGTCTTGGTATAGATTGGAATTATCTTCTTTTTGCAATAGCAGGTTAGCCGCAATTAAGCCATAGGTGAGCGCACCTTTAGCACCAATTCCAGACATACCACCAACCAACACCATATCTGAGTCTAGAGCATCATCCCGGTTTATGATATTAGTGACGTAGGGTACCTCCGTTTTTGTGAGAGAATAGACGCAGGAATACCCTTTATGATAGGCTAAATCGGTTTTTTTCAGCGGTAAGCCCAACATGTTTAGATAATCCATGGTATTGGATTTACTCCATTCTATTTCTTTATTGGTTAATTCCTTTTGCCAAACTTTATCGAGGTCTTCAATATCCGTACGCAGGAAATGCCCCCCTACTTTAATGATTGGATTTTGATCTTCATCGTACCCTTCTATCATGGAGTAATATATTTCTGAATCAATATCAGCTACGGGATAAAAGTCCTGCAAGCGTTTTTTATCTTTTAAAGACCAATTTTCATAAACCGCCTTCTCTATTTTAAAAAACGCCAGGAATAAGCGTTTGGGGATGATTAACTCACTTACATAAGGTGCTACCTCTTTCATCAATGAACCATTGTAAGGTCCCGCAGCTGATACCACTTTTTTACTGAGTATGGTTTTCTTTTCCCCAGTTTTTTGGTTGGTTAACTGAACTTCGAAATGGTCATCAATCTTTTTTAAACTGCTTACCTTTTCATTGTACCAAACCCTATTCCCCGAATACTTAACCCCTTGGTGAAGCTTTGAAATCAAGTTAGTAGGATTAAGTGTCCCAGAATGCTTTTTATATTCTCTAATAATCATTAAAGAATCGGGAATAGTCATACCAAAAAGATTCATAGCGGTCTCTTTATCTGGTGCAAACTCATATTGATCAGTCTGATCTCTCAGCAATTCGGTTACTTCTTCTTCTTGAGATTTGTAACGGATATAAGTAACGGGTGAAGTATGATAAATATCCTCCATCTGATGGTTTGTGCTGCTGTCCTTTTCGTTTAAAAAACGAATCAATTTTTCAGTTTCAGCTACAGAAGTTTGTTGTAAATAAGAAAAAAGGTCATTTTTTGGTCCTAAACTTCTGGATATCCGAGCTGCTCCCAGACTTGATCCAAAGGTATAAATAGAGTCTTGCTGTTCAACCAAGAGTACATCTTCACCGTATTTAGATAATTGCCAAGCGGTAGAACTCCCCATTAAGCCACCACCAATGACGATGATATTTTCGATTTTTTCTGGTGTTTGACAAG
>CAXIDD010000629.1:0-3388 GCA_964021975.1 uncultured Saprospirales bacterium
AAGAATTAATTGCAAATTTATCTTGTTTCTTTCCAGGTGATATGGCTTTTAATAAACCAGAAATCACCATCGAAAACTTGGTAGTCGAAAATCAAGGAGATCTACCGACTGGATCCTTTGCGCTTGGATTTTTCCTTTCAACCAATCGAAATATTACCACCAATGATTTCTTATTAGAAGAAATTGAAATTGATGATTTGCAAGCTCGAAGTGCCATTAGACTAAACCCTACAATTGATGTCAGTCAACAAAATATACCAGCAGGCACTTATTACCTAGGCATGATCATAGATCACCGGGAGGAGGTGATAGAATTTAACAAAAATGATAACACAGGCTGTAAATGGACCTCTGAGGATCCTATTGTTATCGAACCCAATACCACACCGGATCAATGTAATTGTACTGATCCTTACGATAATGATATCTGCGAGGACTTCGAGATTTATCAAGCTGGCTTTGCTAGTAACCAGTCCCCTTGTATCAATAATGGATCAGGTACTATAGGCGGAGACGACGAGGCTATCATCACAAATGCAAGAGCATTTGAGGGGAACTTCTCCATGGGTATTCGAGAAAATGGTCTTGGAGATGCCCTATTTTTATTGGGAGAAAAAGAAGCGGGTACTTATACCTTAGAGTGGGTAATGTATATCCCTTCTGGGAAAACAGCTTATTATACTTTACAGGAATTACATCAGCCAGGTATTACTAAATTAGAAGTCAGCTTCTCTGGAAATGGCCGGGGGCAAATTGTGGATTACGGGACCAATTTTAATTATCCCTCAGATCAATGGTTTAGAATCAAGCATATAGTAAACATGGATATGAATCATGTAAGCGTCTATATCAACAATCAAATAGTAGAGCAAAACATTCCATTCTTTTATGGCTTGGGAAGTGTTCAGTTCTTATCCGCGGATAATCGAAGCACCTATTTTATTGATAATTTCATTTACAAATTACTGTTTAGAGTGCAAAATGGGAAAGTAGTCACCATGGGCATTCCCAATTCAGGAGGCATAGATAGAGATCAAAGTCGCTTCCAGGTATATCCAAATCCAGCAAGGCAAACTTTGTTTATTGATTATTTGAATCCTAGTAGTCAATCTGCTTCTTTGCAGTTGATCAATGAGTTGGGCCAGGTTGTTTGGGAAGGCCAAATACCACCAAGGCAAGTTTCTCCTTCTACCTTAGACCTTAGCCCTTTTAAGAAAGGCCTTTATTATCTAACGGTACAATCTGAAGGAAATAAACAAATTAAGAAAGTGGTTATTCAGTAAATTAAATTACCCAAACAGCTATACTTTACTTTGTCCGTACTCTTGCTTATCTTTAAAGCTGGAAGGAACGATAAGATATGTCAGAAAACAATGTAACGGATCAGCTTGCCCGTACTTTTGAATTGGAGATGCCCTATGCAACCAATCAAAAAGAATACCTGGATTCTATCATTCCAATTGTGCGGCCTTGGAGTGAAGACCTTAGAGAAGATGATAATTTCATCGATCTGCCTTGGCTTGAAGTCAGTGATGAGGATGATTTTCACAAAACCATTTTGCACTTTTTTAATGATGGCGGGGAATACTTGCGTTCGATCGAAGGAAATGTTCGAGGTGGATCCTGGCGATATTTGGATACATCCAACAAACTGCTATTGGAATACGGTGGGAAAACCGAATTATATGAATTGGCATTTCTTTCTCGTGGCCGTTTCTTCATTTTGAAAAAACATGGTAATCCTGATAAATTCAATCAGCGAAAATACCTTAAGATGGTCTACGAACCCGTTGGCCGAAATCTGGAATGGAGAGATGCAATGGAACTCCTGTTTAACACTTTTCGCAACAACAATTCCTGGTTCAGAAACTTAACGGTGATTATTATTTTAGTAGTTATCATTGTTATTCTACTTTCATTCTTCTAGGGTTCAAAATATGGGGATAGACTTCTACTTGGCCAAATCCTTCAAAGTTCACCTGCTTTTAGCAATCCTTATTGCTTGTTGGGTAGTCCTTTTTTTAATTCTACTAGCTCCTTTTGATGTCACTGACCTTGAGGTCAGGTTTAGATGGCTTTTACTACCTTTTTATGGCATATTACTACTCCTCTCCTATTTGGGAAGTTTACCCTTCCAACATTGGATTTACAAACGTCAAAAAGCGCAATGGTTCTTAGGAAATGAGCTTGCCTTTATTGGCCTGTTTTTGTGTATTTGTTTTTTTCTTTGTTTTGCCTACTACCGATCGAGTATTATGAATGGCACGATGAATTTGCCAGAATTTTTTCTGTATCAATTCATCCCCATTTCGGTGGTGATGTTACCCATGGTCATTTTTCTGCGTTGGACAGCTGGCAGGTTGAATCATAACTCTTCGACCAGTAAAGAGCCGAATCCTAAAATCACTTTAGAAGGCAATTCCCGAAAAGAAATAATCCGCCTTGATCTTCAGGAAATTGCCTATGTCAAGGCAGCCGATAATTACGTAGAGATTTATTACCTGCAAGAGCAGCAATTACAAATGAAACTCTTACGCAGTACTTTAAAAAAAATTAACTCAAAAGCCCCTGCGCTTGTTCGTGCCCATCGCTCCTATTTAATTAACCCAGTCCATTTTCAGCAATGGTCAAGTCCGAATAGTATCTTAATTGCTCAAACAGAAATTCCAATTTCTAAAACATACAAAGCAGCAATTGAAAAACAACTTTCGTTCACCACTAGCTAGGCACTATTCACCCCAAAAGCCCTATTTTACTGGATTCTTTATCTATCTCCATTTATTTTTATGGAAAAAACAATAATGAATCACCCGACGTCTTTTTTACTAATGCTCCTTTTTTGTACTACATTTATCTATGGTCAGAATAAGTCTAGTTTGACTCCATCTGATCAAAGCTGGATAGAAAAAACCATTAAGGAACACGCTCAGCGAAATGAGGTTCCATCGGTAGTTTTTGCTCTAGTGCGTACGGATCAAGCCGTTAATTATTACAGTTATGGCATTGAAAACTGGTCTTCAAAAGTACCCGTTAATGAACAAACCAGTTATCAAATTGGCTCCCTTAGTAAGCTATTTACAGGTACAATTATACATCATCTAATCCAAGACGGTGCAATTGATCCCCAAGTCTCCATCAGTCAATATCTAGATGAGCACCTTGACCAAAAGATTTTAGAAAAAATCCAATCCATACAGGTACGTGATTTACTACACCATCGAGCAGGTATGCCCAATCATGGGCCCTCTAGCCCTCCCACACCTAATGGAATAGCCATGCGGGGTGGCTATTCCCAAGAAGTGTTACTAGCAGATCTTGCTGTCATTGACATTAAAGAGAATTTTAGCGAGCAGATGAGCTACTCCAATTATGCTTATGGTTTACTGGG
>CAXIDD010000630.1:0-3383 GCA_964021975.1 uncultured Saprospirales bacterium
AGACCAGCCCGTTGAAGTGATCAATGCAGGTTTGAACTACGCTACTTCGGCTGAGTTGTTGGCTAGTTATACCTTTAGGCACCGCTACTTAGAGGCAGATTGGGTTTTATACCACGGCGGAGGTAATGATGCAGCTCCAGTGGTTTTCCCAAACTACCACCCTGAATATACGCACTTCCGAGCTGGAGGTAAAGCGCTGACTTTGCGCCCACTAGAACGCATACTTTTACGATCTTATGTCTTTCGTATTTTCTATAGCTTATGGCTTAGTCCCATTGAAACGGTCTATCAGTCACAGCCTTATTCTTTTAGTGAATTAGATCCTACCGAGGTGCACAAAGCTGTACAAGATTCGGCTAATTTTGAAGGTTTTCGTCGGAATTTGGACTTATTGACTCAACTAATTCAAATGGATAGTAGCCAAATGGCTATGATTGAATTTTTAACGGCCTCTCCTAAAAAAGTGGGCCAAAGGCGCAAAGATTTGAAACCCATTTTACCAGATTTTTTAGCTGCCATAGAAAAGAATCGACAAATTATGAGGCAAATCAGTAGTGCACAGAAAATTCCTTACATTAAGATGCCCGAAGAAGCGTTTACCGATCGAATGTTTTGGGATTATTGTCATCTAAAACCAATTGGAGAAGAAATTAAGGCAGACTTGATTTTCCAGGCTTTAGTTCCACTTTTAGAAAATAATCATTAAAGAGGTAATATATTATCAAATTCAATACATCACCTACTAAAAACGGATTGAAAAATGGGTGCTCTTTTAAAAGATTTATGGCTGTATCTACGCGAAAGAAAGCAATATTGGTTAACGCCAGTGATTGTTATTTTACTACTTCTTGGTGTATTGATTGTGATCGGTGGTAGTAGTGTGTTGGCGCCTTTTATTTATTCGGTATTTTAGTTTTTTTTAACCACCTAAGGCAGCCAAGAGCACCTAAGAAGCAAAAAAACTCCAAAAAAGTCCTTCAATCAGCATAAACTGAATGAAGGACTTTCCTTTTATCTCCAATGTTCCTTAACGAAACATATACTGATTGATCATATTCTCAAAATACTCCTGACGACCACTAATCAAAGCAGGTGAGCCGTGCTTTTCCGCAATAGCAGCCAACTGGTCAAGGCTCAAACTACCTTGCTCAAAGGCTTGTCCATCTGCGGTATTAAACGTGGCGTAACGCTCTGCTCTCAACTTTTGATACTCCGAATGATCGAGCATATCTTGGGCAACCAAAAGGGCTTTTGCAAAAGCATCCATACCACCAATATGCGCGTAAAAGATGTCTTCTAAGTCCGTAGAGTTACGTCGGGTCTTGGCATCAAAATTAACACCACCGCCTTGTAGGCCACCTCCTTCTAGAATAACCAACATGGCTTCTACCAACTCATAAATATTCACCGGAAATTGATCCGTATCCCATCCATTCTGGTAATCCCCACGGTTAGCATCGATACTTCCAAGCATTCCGGCATCGACGGCTACCTGGAGTTCGTGTTGGAAGGTATGTTGGGCCAAAGTGGCGTGATTAACTTCTAGGTTTAGCTTAAAGTCATCCAATAGATCGAACTCACGAAGGAAGCCGATCACCGTTGCACTGTCAAAATCATATTGGTGTTTGCTCGGTTCTGCTGGTTTGGGCTCAATAAAGAAAGTACCCTTAAAGCCCTGACTACGGGCATAATCCTTGGCCATGTGTAGAAAGCGTGCTAAGTGCTCCACTTCTTTTTTCATATTGGTATTGAGTAAGGAAAGATAACCTTCCCGTCCACCCCAGAATACATAGTTTTCTCCACCTAACTTAATCGTCGCATCGAGTGCATTTTTCACTTGTGCGCCAGCATAAGCTACTACATTAAAATCTGGATTAGTAGCGGCCCCGTTCATGTAGCGCGGATGGCTGAATAAATTGGCAGTTCCCCAAAGTAACTTCACACCAGAGGCTGCCATTTTTTCCTTGGCATAATCGGTGATAGTGTCTACCCGTTGTCCAAACTCCTTTAGGTCTGCTGCTTCGTCGATCAAATCAACGTCGTGAAAGCAGTAATAAGGGATACCAATTTTGGTGATAAACTCAAATGCAGCATCCATTTTATCTTTGGCACTTTGGATTGGGTCAGCGTTTTCTAACCAAGGGAACGCTTTGGTCCCCACACCAAAAGGATCGCCACCTGTCCCGCAGAAGGTATGCCAATAGGCGACGGCAAATTTAAAGTGCTCTGCCATGGTTTTTCCACCGACGATTTGATCGGCTTTATAAAACTTAAAGGCTAATGGATTGTCGGATTCTTTTCCTTCAAATGGAATGACTGGGATACCTTTAAAGTATTCGCGGTCTCCCAGTGTTAGTTTTGTTTGGTTCATGTTTGTTTGTTTTTATCTATTATAAAATTGCTTGTTTCAATTGGGCTTCCCAACGTTGGTATGCAGACTCATACACATCTTTATTAGCTTCTGGACCAAACATATTGACGGTTTCAGTATTCCCTAAAGCTTCTTCTAAATGGTCGAAAGCACCTACTGCTACGCCTGCCGCTTTGGCAGCACCGATGGCACCCGTTGTTTCTACTACTTCG
Organism: uncultured Saprospirales bacterium; assembly: GCA_964021975.1. GTDB lineage: Bacteria > Bacteroidota > Bacteroidia > Chitinophagales > Saprospiraceae > DATFKA01. Next base: position 2,584 of record CAXIDD010000630.1, read on the forward strand.
ATTTCCACTCCGGTTAAGGTAGCAATCGTATTGGAAAAAATCGCAGATTGGAAAAGGTTATCATTACCGACCCGCAAATGATCAATGGAAATCCCCATTTTTCGCATAATCTGAAGTCCATAAACAAAAGAAAAAGCGATTCCTTCTAAGCCCGCTCTAATCAAGTGGGCCGTTTCGTGGCGGTTAAATTGTAAGTTACAAATTCGGGCACCAATGTCTTTATTCTCTAGTACGCGTTCTGCACCATTTCCAAAAGGCAGGATAGATAAACCGGCTGCCCCAACAGGAATTTTAGCCGCCATTTGCTCCATTTCCGGATAGCTGAATTGATTTTGTGCGACCTGTTGTCGCAACCAATTGTATTGAATACCCGCGCCATTAATGCAAAGCAAGACTCCAACATTAGGCGTTTGCTTGGTATAATTTACGTGTGCAAAACCATTCACTCGAGATGCTGGATCAAAAACCGGCCGATCTACTACACCATAAACTACACCAGAAGTCCCGCCGGTAGCAGCTACTTGCCCAGGATGCAAGACATTTAGACAAAGTGCGTTGTTGGGCTGATCACCAGCACGATAGGTAACGGGCGTTCCAATCCTTAGCCCTAGCTCTGCTGCTGCTGCTTGATGTAAGGTACCTTGATTAGAAAAAGTAGGCCTAATTTCAGGAATCAATTCTCGATCTATACCATAATGATTCAACAGCTCAGTGGCCAAACCTTGCTCTTTAAAATCCCAAAGTACGCCTTCGGAAAGTCCAGAAATGGTAGTACTGCGCTCACCGGTCATTTTTAAAGC
>CAXIDD010000631.1:0-3374 GCA_964021975.1 uncultured Saprospirales bacterium
AAATAGATGGCTTTAAAATGTACAACTGGTCCGATTTAGGTGCGGCAATTGATAACCGGGAAGTTGGAGAAGCTATCCGTGTCCAATATTACCGAGATGGCAATCTTTTTGAAGAAAGTCGGCCAATCAAATCTAGGGCAGCTACCCATAATGATCATTCTCGTGCAGATGGACCTCAAATTGTAGGTACGCCTCAACCGGGCATAACCGGTTCGGAAGTACTACTCGCCCCCATTACTGAAGCGGATCAAGCAGCGGTTAAAATCGAAGACGAAGCCCTTCCTATCGCCTCAGATATTAAATTTGAAGAATTAAATGTTTTCCCGAATCCAAGTGATGGCATCTTTAATATTCAATTAGAATTACCGCAGCGTGGCCGAACTTCCATTCAGGTGTTTGACGGTAGTGGTCGTCGAGTTTATGAAAATAACCTGGGAGATTTCACTGGTGTTTTTAGTGATCGAATAGACATTGCAAATACTGCCAAAGGGATTTATTTTTTATTGGTCCGGCAAAATGATCAAACGATCAGTAGACGTTTGGTTTTACAATAAATTATGCCTGTCATTAGCTTAATCGCGATTTATGACAACATTCATTAGCAATAGGTACAAAGGATATTAAGTCAGATAGCATCCTTTGTACCTTTTTTAGATTCTAGTCCAAAAGATCTTGTATTATTTTGTTATATTTGATAGTAGAAACGGAGACAGCAAAAATATTCCCCTCTACTGTCCCCTATTCTAATTCTCGAAAACCAACCGATTATATTGAAGCAGTAAAGCGTATGTACCAAGTGGTACGTACTTAATTTTTAATTTTTGTAACCCTACCCTCCATTTTTAAGTATAAAAATGAATATGGGTACATTATTGGTTGTCCCGTGAATAAACAAGATATGTTATCGAAAACCTCTATTAAACAGCCTCGATGGATATTCGGTCTGTTTTTGTTCCTCTTCTTTGGTTTTAATGGTACAGCACAGGATGCCACCATTACGATTAAAAACCTTGACGTCTTATGCGCGGGTTTTGGAGAAAATAGCGTTGCTCAAGTTAATATCAAAACCAATACTCCATTTCGTCTACCTAACAATGCAGGAATCGTTTATGATTGGTATGCTTATCATGAAAAAGGTAAAAAAGAGTGGAACACGCCTCTAGAAGATCGTAAAATGCCCACTCCTTGGGAAGGCGAATATAATATCTGGGCAGTTATCAAATATGTACACAAACAAACTTTATCGCCATTCAATGCCTTCAAATCTCAAGTCATGAAGGTTAATGTGGAGGCTTGTCCCACAGAAAGGATGGCACCAAAGCGGACTCCAATTGATCAAGGCGGCAAGCAAAAGAAAAATTAACTGGTCTAAAAAGCCATCCGCCTGAGGCGGATGGCTTTTTTAGTTATCTAATCAATAAAACATCTCCTGATATTACCTCCTCATCCATCCTAAAATCATCCTGATATTTAACCCGAATACTATAGACATAAACACCATTATCAGCCGGTTGGTCTTGAATTAAACCATTCCATCCGGTATTAATGTCTCCACTGGTAAAGATAAGGTTACCCCAACGATCATAGATTTTCATATCAAAAGACTCTATAATTGTATTAGGTGGAATATCTACCAGGAACTCATCATTAATGCCATCGCTATTCGGAGAAAAAGCGGAAGGCCTGTACATCCGAAAACGGAAACAATCCCGGGTATCAATAATGATCTCATCTGAGAAACTACACGCTCCATCTATCACTTCTACCGAATAGATGCCCGCATCACTAACCGAAAGTGACCTTCCAGAAGAGCCGTCTTGCCAACGAATTTGATCTGCAGGCTGATTAATGGTCAAGAGTATGGGAATATCCTCACAAATGGTTGTATCCGGACCTAAACTGAAAGTACGGTTTACCTGAAAGTCAACATTAACAGCATCCGTGAAAGAACAACCATCTAAAGTGGCCGTAGCTTGATAGCTTCCTGGAAAACTTACTTGGAAATTCATATTTGTACTCCCATCTTGCCATTGGTAGCTATCTGCAAGCGCGCTTATATTTAAACTCAATTGTTCTCCTTCACACAAAAGCGTATCATTTCCTAAATTAAATCTTGGCAGTGGATTGTAGCTCACGTTGATGGTATCGCCACCTACACAGCGACCTATATTGACACGGACTCCATAAGTGCCCGCTTCGGAAATAGTAAAATCAGGACTGGTAGCTCCATTTATCCAGGCATAAGTGGCGTTGGCTACATTTAGATTGAAATTAATGACTTCTTCTTCGCACCGAATTTGATCCATACCTAATAAATCACCTGGAATAATTCCATAGTCCACCGCTATTTCATCCGAATAGGCACAGCCAGCTAAATCAGCTGTCAAAGTATAAACACCAGCACTGCTTACCGTTAAGGTAGGGCTGCCACTGCCATCATTCCAGGCATAAGTTGTGTTGCCAATGACCGTCCCATCTAGCAATAAACTTTCTCCCTCACAAAGCAAGGTATCTGCTCCTAAATTGAAACGAGGAATAGGGTTGAACATAAAATTAACCGTATCAGAGACGATACATCCTTCTATATCAACATCGACAGAGTAGTCACCAGCTTGTACCACCGTATAAGTTGAGCTAGTAGTTCCATCTTGCCAATTATAGCTGGCGTTGGCCTGGGTGACATCCAGGCTAAAGGTTTCTTCTTCACACAGTACCTGGTCCATTCCCAAATCAACGATCGGAAGTGCTTTTATTCGTAGGTTACGTGTATCCGAAAAGGCACAGCCAGCTAACCTTGCTTCAAGCGAATAAGTACCTTCGGTTGAAGCTGTTAAGGTAGCTTGCGTTGAACCATCATTCCATTCATAGGTAGCCCCGGCTAAACTCGTACCATCAAAAGTAATAAATTCACCCGCACAGATTGCGATATCCTGTCCTAGTTCAAAACGTGGCAAAGGATTAAACGTAAAATTAACGGTATCTTGATCCACACAACCATCTAAGGTGACTGCAACAGAATAAGCTCCATCCGTACCCACCACGAAACTAGATTCGGTACTCCCATCTTGCCATTCATAGGTCGCATTGGCTTGATTGACCGTAAGTGTGCTGGTTTCTTCCTCGCAAAGGATTTGATCCTGACCTAAATCGACCAATGGAAGGGGTTTTACTGTGATTGATCGAATATCTACAAAAGTACAATTGTTTAAAGTGGCTTCTAAGGCAAAGGTACCTGCGGAACTTACTGCCAGGGTAGGATTGTTGCTCCCATCGCTCCATTCATAGGTGGTACCAGGCAAACTATTCCCATCCAAAAGGATGGATTCCCCAGTACAAATGGCCGTATCTGGTCCTAACTCAAACCGAGGCAATTC
>CAXIDD010000632.1:0-3372 GCA_964021975.1 uncultured Saprospirales bacterium
AACCATGCCGATCGTGTCATGATTTTCAATATTGATAACAGGTTGGTAAGAAGAATCTTCCAGCCAATCTTCCCATTCTTTTTTAGAAGCTTCAATTAATAAATTTTCGGGTTTAAACCCTTGTTCAATCGCAAATTGACGCGCTCCAGCCCCAGCTAATATAACATGAGGGGTTTCCTCCATCACTTTACGAGCTACTGAAATCGGATGTTTAATATCCTCTAAAAAGACCACGGATCCACAATCGCCAGTTTTATCCATAATACAGGCATCCAGAGTGACCTTCCCTTCTCGATCAGGCCGACCTCCGTAACCGACGGATTGATCCGCCGGGTCTGCTTCTGGCACTTTGACTCCAGCTTCAACCGCATCTAAAGCATTACCATTTGGTTGGAGCACATCCCAGGCTGCCTGACAAGCCTTGTGGTTGTTCCAAGTAGCAATAGCCATTGGAAAACCAACGTTTTGATCCGTAATTCCTACCTCAGAACTCGTTGTTTCGGTAGCCTCACTTTCGGTCGAGCAACCCCAAAAAGCAAAAGGGGCCGCTAAACCACTTAAAATCGATCCTCTAATAAATTTTCTTCTATTGAACATGCTATTTTTTTTTTAAGTAGTAATGCTTGAAAATAGTTATTTTTTAGAATTAGCACCTTATCTAATCTTTTTTTTCATGAGGTGAATAAAAAACAGGGTAGCATCCCTCCGGACCGCTACCCTGTTTTTATCAGGTTATAAGATTTATATATCAATCAGATCTTATTCACTTTTAACAAATTTCCGAGTACCAGTACCCTTATTCGTAGTTACTTGCAGTAAGTAAGTACCCGTTGCGAGTTTACTTAGATCATAGTCAAAGAACTCTTTTTGTACATTTTCATAGTCTCTTTGTAAAAGCGTCTTCCCGGAAATATCCATCAGACGTACCGTCATCTGCTCTGCTTGTTCTTGTAATCCCAATTGTAAATTAATGCGATCTTTTACCGGATTAGGGAAAACCGTAAACTCATTGGAGATCGATGGCAAATCCTTTGTTTTAGTTGGTGTATCGGTGATACTCATCCGGATTGTAGGAATAAAGCGGTAAGTTTCCCCAACATTACCAAATGTAGAATAAGGCTCTGTACCTAAATCACCGTTAATGGCAATAAGGGCCGCATAACGAGGAGTACCTTGAAGGATACTAACAAAAACCGATGCACCATAATCATAATCCTCTGAGACACCAAAGCGAACTTCTGTGGTAGCATCTGCCGCTATATATTCTAACATTAAAACATATTCAGTATCATCTTTAAGTGCAACGGGATCTTCTCCTTCTCCAGGAAATGGAATAGTGATCGGCTCATTTGCTCCTTCGCTACCAGTAACTGGATAAAACCCAAAGGCTACATTGTCGCGTTCGGCAGGATCCATATTCCCATCATTATTGGTATCCCCCGTCCATTCGTATAAGGTAATAATTAGTGCAGTTCCAGGTATTTCACTTGGATTACCTATGCTAAAGGTGACTTCATCAACAAAGTGACCGGAGCCATTGGGTACGTAGAAGTAGTTACCCATTGCCCATGAGCGTAATTCTCCTTCTTCCCATCCTGCTTCAGTAGGAGCAATAGAGGTAGTTGCACCAGTTTCCTTAGCAAACAGATTTTCTGTAATTGCCATAGTAAAACCTTGAACATTGTTACTCTCATCTACATCTTCTGCATCACTGCTAATATCGTACACTCCGATGTATACCCCCGTATCAACTGGTGAATATTTATCTGTAAAAGGAATATTCTCGACTAAAGAGTTAGCGGGTACTGTACCATAAGGTAATTCAGCAGTATAATCAATATTGAAATCACTATCAGCCATCGTGAAATTCAGAACCACATTATCTTGGTCAGCAGAACCTACATTCTCAATATCTGCCAATAAGCCGAAAGGATCTACTTGAGAAACAGGCGTCAGAAGATTCGGCGCGATGGCATAAAAATTACCATTGACACGCATGTTATTAGCTTCTTGTTCAATGATTTGGATGTCATCAACCATCCATAGGAAATAGTCTCCAACCATTCTCAGCCTTACTCTAACACTAGAAGCATCAATAGAGCCAGGTAATGGTAGGCTTACTACTTCATCTGTTACCGGAGCAAGATCTTCCCGGCCAGGAACATCCTGATTGATCAAAACACTATCCCAGGTGACACCACCGTCGTAGGACCATCCTACATAATAATCGGCTATAAACCTTCTTATTGTTTGGTGAAAACGTACACTATAACCAGCAGCATTTGAACTACTTAAATCAATAATTGGGGAAGTAAGCGCCCCACTGTGAGGGGAAGGACAAGGTCCTGCTCCTAGAACAAGGTCTGCACATTCAACACCTGCCCCAGCATCTTGCAAACCAGATTCAAAGGCAATCGCCCCATCACAACGACTTGGAGATTGCATCAAGATGTTCCCACAAGGATCTTCAGCAATACCATCTGCTTTATAACGCCAAAGTTCTTTACCATCTGTGCTAACACCATCACCACAAAAAGTAACTGAGGTCGTCCAATCTCCCAATCCATTACCAAAAGTTTCGGTATAAATTACAGTTCCTTCGAAATCATCGACTACTTGAGGTAAGGTAAATGTTCCGTTAACTGCTCCGTCAATAAAGCCAGGCTTGATGATGTCACAATCCCTCTTTAACATTGCAAATGCGGGAATGGTAATCAAGTCCGCATTTTCACCTGCTCCCATCAAGATATATTGATCAGAATCCTGTGCATCACAAACCAGAACTGCAATAGCTCCTCTCTGTTGAGCATTGTAAACTTTTACGGAAAAATCACAGCCACCACGATCAATAATAGCAATTTTACCGGAAAGGTCATTCACTTGGCTTATATTACAAGCAGTAGTGACTCCATTTCCATCATCAACGAGGATGAATTCTCCCGTAATTCCATCTGTAGCACAAAGTTGTGGTCCGAAGCCTGCCCCTTGAACAATATATTCTCCGGCAACACCTGAAGGAGAAGTTATATTTAAAAAGTGAGACTGCGCAGATAAGTGAGCAAGACTAAATAAGCTCACCATTAAGGCAAAGCTACGGTAGATCAGTTTATTTGTTTGTATAAAATTTCGCATGTAGAAGAATAATTTTATTAGAAAATAGTTTTGGATTACTCGGTGCCTTTTTTGCGGCGAGCAAAATAAGACAAACTTAGAAATATTAGGAGCTAGTTTAATTATTTTTTAAAACGATAACATAGTTAGAGTATGTTTAAAATTTGTTTTTGCAGACAAAACTTGATGATTTTGAGTCTCAAAAAGGCAAAAAACGCAGACATAGCCTAGCTATGGCGAGTATTTTTAACGTATTTGAGG
>CAXIDD010000633.1:0-3371 GCA_964021975.1 uncultured Saprospirales bacterium
AACCTAGAAAGTGATTTAAAGGTTTTTGGCCTGAAAAATTTATCTGATAAATAATGGGAAGACAAAGGAATTTCATAAGGACAGCATTAATGGTTTTTATCTTTGCTTTAGGGCCTTTTACTGATACATATGGGCAACACCTAAGCAAACAAAATAGTAAAGATGAAGAACTGTTCCGAGTTACGCTCATCGGGACCGGTATTCCTCCGGTTGATCCTGAAAGGATGGGGCCCACAATATTAGTTGAGGTGGCAAGTGAAAAATTTCTATTTGATGTTGGCCGAGGTGCAAGTATCAATATTAAGAAACATGGTTTGGAACTTGCGGATATAACAGGAGTATTTTTAACACACATGCATGGAGATCATATTCTCGGCTTACCGGATGTTTGGAGGTCAAGTTATCGACCATCAAATGGGAATCGTCAAGGGCCGCTAAAAATCTTTGGTCCAAGTGGTCTTTCAAAGATGGCTGCTGGTTTAGAAGAGGTCTATAAAGACGCTTGGCCAAGTGATATTGTCAAAGGACCAGGTTTTGCAGTAACTGAGTTTGATCGAGAAGGTATTTTATTCAAAAAAAATGGGTTGAAAGTAACTGCGTTTTTTGTTGACCATGGTCGAGCCGAAGCTTATGGCTTTAAAGTGGAATACAATGGTAAGTCCGTTGTAATTTCTGGTGATACTGCCTATTCAGAAAATCTGATAAAATATGCAATAGGAACAAATTTGCTAATCCACGAGGTATTTATGGCGGATCAGATACAAGATAAAGCCCGGATTCCACGATTAAGAAACGGTCATACAATAGATGAGGATGCAGCAAAAGTGTTTGACCGTGTCAAACCTGAAGTTGCAGTGGCTTACCATCTTGGCATTGATTCAAAAAAGTTGGCTAAAAGAATAAAAACGCTTTACTCGGGTAAATTCTATGCCGGCGAAGATATGATGACATTCGATATAGCTACAAGGGTGAAACTTGTGAAATAATCCAGGATGTTTTCAAAATTCAAAATTTCACGAAACGAACGTTTTGTAAAAACCTGGTAAGCTGAGTATCTTTAAAGGCCTCTATCTTGGAACTGTGAAAATTGGAGTTGCAAAATTGGGTGGATAGTTGACTCTTCGCATTAGAAATATCCCATTAGGACTAGGGTTCCGACACAAATCGTAAAAAAATTATACCGCATATCAACCAACAGGTTTTACCTTATGAAAAAGCCTTAAGGGAGATGTAAAATAAAAAAACATGCTAAAATTCTTTCGACGAATACGCAAAGGTCTGGTGGAATCCGGGAAAATTCGAAATTATAGCCTTTATGCTATTGGCGAGATTGTTTTGGTAGTGATTGGTATTTTGATCGCCTTGCAGATTAATAACTGGAATGAAAACAAAAAAGAAAACGCCACCGCCCGAGGTTATTTAATTGCGCTAAAGGGGGAATTTCAAGCCAATATCAAGGAACTGGATCGAGCTATTGAAAGCGCAAACGCTGTATTTACAAATGCAAATCGATTTTTCCTTAGTCCGGAGAGGAATCTTCCACTCACAGATAAAGAGGCAGGCATTGCTATGTCCAAGGCAGCCGATTTAGTTCAGTTTGCCGCCCAAATGGGAGTTATCAATGACATCGTTAATTCCGGTAAAACAGCACTGCTTAGGAATGATACGCTGCGGAACTTTATTTCCTCTTGGGAAGGCTTACTTAAGCGGATTCAACTGGCAGAACAAGATTTGCTCAATGGCCAAGATTGGTTATCGGAATTTATGATTGAAAATGGTAACCTTCATAAAGGAGCGTACGACAGGAGAGACGGAAAGGCTCCGAGATCCAGGTTTGAAAAAGGGAATTTGCCCTTATTGGAAATGGTCGCTTTTGAAGGCTTAATGTCTAAAGTTGCCGGTAATAGTATAAATCTTGCTTCCCATAATTATCCAGCGCTTAAAGAAAAGTTAGAGCAGCAAATTGCGATTATTGATCGGGAGTTGGATTAGGGATGGAGGTGTAGCAAATTTAGTAGTTGTTGCAGGGTATCATGAACGCAACATTTTTTAGCACAACTGCCAGATTAGATTCGTTCTAATTTGTGCAAATTGTAAGTTTAAATTGTAATAGTCGAGACTTGCCCCTACTCAGCCACTACATGTCTACCAAACTACAAACTGATTGATGAAGTTCTAGAATAGGAACTATTTGATTCTTGGTACGGAAGTCCAGTTAAGGGCTACAATAAAAAGCACCTCCAATTTTAAGACTTTTAAGCCGCTCACATTGAAATCGGTGATATTCATCAAATCACCCATTTAGGTGATTCAAGTCTAGTTCATTCCAAATAACTTTGAAGTAATTATTCTAAATAATTCTCAAAAAATTATTTCATTAAAGCAATCAAAATTATGAGAAAGACAGCTTGTTTTTTATTTTTCTTTGGATTGTTATTAAATCCAAGCCTAAATGCACAAAAAAACGCTTTCCCCCATGAGCATCAGAATCCAGTACTGCTCAATTTTATGAAAAATTATATTCATGCTCTCAAAGTGGGAGATAGCCAGGTAATTGCCCGATCTATTCAATCATCTAGAGCTAATAGTCAAGGTTGGGACGAAGGAGTTGCCGCCGCCATGGGTAAGGATATTGCAAGTAAATCTAAAAAACAACTTAAGGGCCTGCGCTTGAATAAGTCTTCAAAAAATTGGTCTTTTAAAACCCTAAAGAGTAGCAATAAAAACCGAAGTATAGTGGCTATCCTTGTTCCTACCAATAAAACGAATCCCAAATTGGTGACCACTAAAGGGGTGATGACTCATCCATACTTCTTCAAGGGTTCGAATTCCACCCGAGGAGTGGTATTTGAAGTGGAAGTAACCATTGTTGAGAAAGATATACTTAATCCTAAAATAATAATTGAAGGGCACTCAGATCCTTTAAGGCGAGGAAATTAAGGCATTGTATGCGTATTCTAATTGATCACTTGGTAAATGGCCTAATACTATTTGCACAACAAAGCAATTAAATTACTGAAATCCAGCAACTTAAAGAAAACCATTGTAGACCTGCTAGAACCTCCCGCAGCAAATTCCACTACGCTGCATTTGTGCTGGATCCATGATTTATAATGTAGAAAGCCCCGATGCATCAAGGATGATCGGGGCTTTTCTTGTAGACCTACTAGGACTATGACCTCAAATATAAGCCAAAAATATCAATTTTATAAACAAATATAGATTACTTCAGAACAGCTGATTTAAAAGGGATTATCTTTAATTTTTATTTATTTAATCTTTATTTAAAAATTTACCCTTTATTTACCCTAGCCTATTTGTGGGGTAAAATAAATATACTATCTTGCAGTAAAATAATTATTCAAAATGCG
>CAXIDD010000634.1:0-3354 GCA_964021975.1 uncultured Saprospirales bacterium
TTGGGAAAGACTGTAAAATCTTTCCGGGCGCTGTTATTTCAGGTATCCCGCAAGATTTAAAATTCCAAGGAGAAAAAACTACTGCCGAAGTTGGAGATCGGACGACGATAAGGGAATATGTGACCATTAATAGAGGTACCTCTTATGCCAATAAAACAGTGGTTGGAAGTGATTGTCTGCTAATGGCTTATGTCCATGTAGCCCATGATTGTATCCTTGGAGATCGGGTAATTCTAGCCAATAATGTTAACCTAGCCGGACACGTAGAAATTAAGGATCATGTGATTCTGGAAGGTCTGGTTGCCGTCCAGCAATTTACAAGAATTGGAGCCCATAGCTTTATTGCCGGTGGCTCCCTTGTTCGTAAAAGTGTACCGCCTTTTGTGAAAGCTGCTCGTGAGCCACTTTCTTATGTTGGTGTCAATGCGATTGGCCTGAAAAGAAGATCTTTTTCACAAGAACAAATCAACCACATTCAAGATATTTACCGCATCCTTTATGTCCAAGGAGATAATATTTCCAAAGCAGTAGAGCTGATCGATAAAGAAATTCAAAATAGTGAGGAAAAAACACAAATTTTGGATTTTATTAGCGCTGCTCAAGATGGTATCATTCGAGGTTTTCAGCACATTAATGGAAAGCAAGTGAATGAAAGTACAACTTGATCAAGTAGGAAAGCGCTATAAATACGAATGGATTTTTAGAGGGATTGATGCGACGTTCGAAAAGGGTCAATCTTATGCTATCCAAGGCCCGAATGGTTCGGGTAAATCTACTTTACTCAAAGTCCTCTCTGGTCATTTGACACCTTCTAAAGGAACGATTTCTTTTGAACAAGATGGAGTTCCTTTAGAGATCAATCAGGTTTATAAAGAATTAACCTTTGCCGCACCTTATGTTGCTTTGATTGAGGATTTTACTTTGGAGGAGGCGATTAATTTTCACCAGCGGTTCAAGCAATTACTACCGGGGCTGTCTACCAAGGGTTTAATTGACTTGTTAGGCTTTCAAAAGTCTACTAATAAAGCCGTTAAGTATTTTTCCTCTGGTATGAAACAGCGCTTGAAGCTAGCGCTGGCGATCTGCTCAAAATCCAACTTTTTACTACTGGATGAGCCTACTACAAACTTAGATGAGCAAGGAGTTGGATGGTACCGTAGTCTGATTGAGCAATATACGGCCAATCGTCTTTTAGTTATTGCATCCAATGTAGCGGTCGACTTTGATTTTTGTAAGCATCAATTGCAAATTACGGATTACAAGAAAAAAACGAATCGATAGATTCTATTTTTCATCATTAGTCAATCTCTTCTCTAAGCTGCTCCAAAAAGAATTTCACCTTTTTTAGTCTATTGATAATATCCATCTTTTCCTGCAAGCGCTTTTTCTGTGTCTTGATTTCTTGTTTAGCACCTGCCAAGGTGAAACCTCGCTCTTTAACCAAGTGATGAATCAATTGGAACTGTTCTATGTTCTCAGGCGTGAAACGTCGTTCGCCTTTACTGTTTTTATGTGGCTTTAGTAAATCAAATTCCGCTTCCCAAAAGCGAATTAAGGATTTGGAAACATCAAAGCGCTCTGCCACTTCGGAAATAGAGTAGTATCTTTTAGTATTTTCATCTTTAAAGAGCATCTGCTGCGGTGTTTAGTTAAGAGTATGTTTAAAATTAGCTTTTGAGGCGACTACTGGTAAATTGGCTTCTGATCTTGGCGAGAAGAAGGAGCCTAGCCTTAGCTAAGCGACTAATGAGCAACCTGCCTGCGCCGAGGCTTTGGCAGGCAGGCGCTGAGCAGAAGCTAATTTGGTGTAGGTAGCCCAAAGTGTTAAATTTAGACATACTCTAAGATAATAGCTTTCGCAAAATTGCATTAGCCGCTTTAGGATCTGCTTTTCCTTTGGAGCGTTTCATCACCTCTCCCATAAAGAATCCGATCAAACCTTTTTTGCCTTTTTTATAAACCGCCACTTTATCTGGGAAGGCTTCTAAAACCTCCTGTGCAACCGTTTCCAAAAAGTCTGAATCTGAACTTTGCAATAGATTCATTTTTTCTGCTAAAGCAATTGGATTTTCCATCGGTTTTTCCAATAAAGCAGGAAATAAACGTTGATAAGCGATCGTATTACTCACCTTTCCATCGGTAATCAACTGAATAAAAACAGCCAGCTGGTCATTGCTAACTGGAAATTCTAGAGCACTAATTCCCCTCTCTTGACAGAAAGGAAGTATTTTATTGAGCATCAGATTACTTGCACCTTTAAAATTAGGTGTCAAAGCGCAAAGTTGCTGATAGGCCGTGGCAGTAGATCTATCATTGGTCAATAAAGTTGCCTCATAATCAGAGCGTCCGTATTTTTCTTTGAATAATTGATACTGCTCCCAGGGCAGAGCTGGAACTTGTGCTTGGATCGATGCTACATAGCTCTTCGACAATACTACCGGTGGTAAATCAGGCTCTGGGAAATAACGATAATCGTGTGCGTTTTCTTTTTCCCGTAAGGGCGCAGTCACACCAGTAGCTGGATCAAAATTGAGGGTTTGTTGTTTGACCTTACCACCTGATTCTACAATTTTTTGTTGCCGTTTGAGTTCATAAGCGATCGCCTGTCTAGCGTAGCGCATAGAGTTGACGTTTTTGACTTCACAGCGATCCATCAGGTAATCAGCACCGAGGGGTCTAATCGAGATATTGACATCACAACGCATGGACCCTTGTTCCATATTTCCATCCGAAACATTTAAATAGCGGACTAGTTGTCGCATGCCGTTCATAAAAGCATCCACTTCTTCGGCGGAGCGTAGATCCGGTTCTGTGACCAACTCTAAGAGCGGAACCCCGGCACGATTCAGATCAATCAGGCTATTTTTGGAATCTAAATTATGAATGGATTTACCAGCATCTTCTTCCATATGGATGTGATGGATATCAACCTTACGCCATTGGTCACCAACTTTGATCGGTAATTGGCCACCGATGCAAATAGGAGCGCGATCTTGCGTGATTTGATAACCTTTTGGTAAATCAGCGTAGAAGTAATTCTTCCGGTCGAAGGCATTGCGAGGGTTGATCTCACATCCTAATGCTAAGCCCAATTTCACAGCATGAGCTATTTGTTGGCCATTGGCTTTCGGCAATACGCCCGGATGCCCCAAGGAAACGACACCAACTTGTGTATTTGGCTCAGAACCAAAAGTCGTGTCATCGCCACAAAAGGCTTTACTTTTTGTGTTTAACTGTATGTGTACTTCTAGACCAATGACGGCCTCGAACTTCTGTTCTTCCATGTGATGAATGCTTTCGCGGGAATCTAAATAAATAAAGCACTAATAATTGCCATAAAAGTAATAAAGAATA
>CAXIDD010000635.1:0-3343 GCA_964021975.1 uncultured Saprospirales bacterium
GGTTGCGGCAAGACGGTATGAGTGCCAAACAATTGCGAATGGTGCTCTTGCTAAATATCCAACAAGAATACGAGCACAACATTACCCAACAGGTCTATGTTTCCGCTCAATTATGGGAAATCATTAAAATTGCTAGAGATGACTCGGTCAATACCATTTCTTTAGCGATGGATTCTCTGCCAGAAGGAGCAGATGGCAAAGCGTTGGCGAGTGCTGTTTTCAGTTATTAGAGCAACGTGGAGTGACCGCCGTCGATAAAGCGCTACAAGCCATTAAAAAAGAAGCGGGGCTTTTATTATCTTAGTGATGACGAAAAAATATTCCTTTTTTGTCACCCTCCGAATGAAGAAGCTAAAGACAAAACGCCGCGATGCAAAAAACAAGAAGATCATTTTTACAAAAACTGAGCACCTTAGCAGGCCTTAGTGCTACACCTGCTTTTTTTCATACGGCACAGGGAAAGTCCCTGCTGCAAAAGTTTACAGAGCTGGATCAACTTTCAATGGAAGAAAGTATCCAGGATGAAACCTTTTGGTATCAAATCAAGCAAGCTTACACGGTATCTCCTAATATCATCAATTTAAATAACGGTGGCGTTTGTCCCGCTCCAAAGGTGGTCCAAGAGGCCGTTGATCGATACAATAAACTGAGCAATGAAGCGCCCTCCTATTACATGTGGCGTATCCTGGACCAAGGAAGAGAACCTGTACGCCGAAAACTAGCAGAATTAGCAGGTTGCTCGCCAGATGAAGTTGCTATAAATCGGAACTCCTCTGAGGCATTAGAAACCGTCATTTTTGGACTGCCATTAAAGGCAGGAGATGAAGTCGTACTGACTAAGCAAGATTACCCCAATATGATCAATGCCTGGAAACAGCGGGAGAAAAGGGATGGTATTGTTCTCAAATGGATTTCTTTCGACTTCCCAATAGAAGATGAAGCCTTTATCACTCAAAAATTTGTGGAGGCTTTTACACCAAAAACGAAGATTGTACACGTCACCCATTTGATCAATTGGATCGGGCAAATTTTACCGGCAAAAGCCATTGCAGAGGCTGCACATGCTAGAGGTATTGAGGTCGTTTTGGATGCTGCGCACACTTTTGCACATATTCCTTACAATATTCCAGATTTAGGTTGTGATTACTTTGGTACCAGTTTACACAAATGGTTATGCGCACCGATTGGCTCGGGCATGTTGTACATCAAAAAAGAAAAGATCGCTAAGATTTATCCTTTACTGGCAGCCCCTGAGCCTGATTCTGACGATATTCGGAAGTTTGAGCACTTAGGTACGCGGGCATTTCCGATCGAACAAGCCATCGGCCAAGCAGTCGAATTCCATCATATGATTGGAAGTGAGCGAAAAGCTAAACGATTACACTATCTGAAGAATTATTGGGCAAAACAAGTGATGGATGTTCCTGGCATCACGGTAAATACTTCTCTGGATCCTAAATTCGGTGGAGCAATTGGCTCCGTTAGTATAGCCGGAAAAACACCTGGAGAAGTTTCCAGCTTACTTTTCAAGAACTATAAAATCCATACGACTTCTATAGTTTGGGAAAATATAAGCGGGGCTAGAATTACCCCAAATGTTTACACCACAACCCGCGACCTGGATGTTTTGGTGAAAGGACTGAAAGAAATAGCGAGTGCCTAAAAGACTTTTTTTAACTTTAGAGAACAGATTGACCAATAATCGGTATTAATCTAAAGAGGATTATACTTTTTTTAAAACTCCATACAATGTCAGCGCCCAAAATGCATCCATTTGTAACTATTTTACGTAATTGTATTTTGATATTATTGAGTGTAAATCTCTTAGGCTGTACTTTATTCAAGGAGCAACAAGCAGAACCTTCTGAAACTGTCCTACCCGCAGAAGTTAGTTATTTGCTTGATGTAGCCTTAAAAGCTGAATTTGGTGGAAGCAATAATGAACGTGTCAAAAAATGGGCTGATGAAATGCGAGTTTATTTATCTGATACCGTAAGTACTGAACTTCAAGCCGAATTCACTGCGATCCAAACTGAAATTAATGCCTTGGCAGAAAATTTTAAAATGGTACGTGTTGAGGAGCCTAGTTTAGCGAATTTCCTCATTTTTGTTAGTGATGGAGAGACCTTTGCTCAATACGAACCCAATGCACGACCTTTAATTAAAAATAATGATGGTTTGGTTTGGATCTACTGGGATAATGGCTTTAATATTACCAGAGGAAGTATGTTAGTCGACATTACTAAATTAGAATCTTTAGATTGTCAAAAACACATATTAAGAGAAGAATTAACCCAAGGTCTAGGACTATTGAATGATACTTTTGATCATCCAACGAGTATTTTTCATCAAAGATATACTTGCTTTCCCAGCTATGCGGATATTGACCTTGCTCTATTAGAATTATTTCTTAGCAATAAAATACAAGCAGGAATGAATAGTAACCAGGTTCTCGCTGCTTTAGGATATTAATAATTTGTAAATCAACTAAATAAAATTTATGAACATGACATTTTCTAGACTCATCTTATTTTTAGCTGTAATTAGCTTAAGCTTGAGTTCGTGTGTAACAAAAAAAGAGTACTTAAGCCTACAAGATGAACTCAGTAAAGCCAACACTGAGGCAGACGCTGCGGTGGCCAGAGCAAATGACCTCGCCAACCAATTAAATGCCTGTGAAAGAGACAAAGTAGGTATCCGTGGAGAAGTAACCAATTTGCAGACTAGTCTTAATCTCCGAGAAGAATTAATTCTTGATTTGCGCGCTCAATTAGATGATATCAAAACGCAGCGAGACAAACAAGTGAGCCAAGTTGGTGACCTAACCGTATTATCTCAATCTGCGAGTGATAACATTAAAGAGACTCTAGGGCAATTGCAAAAAAAGGATCAATACATCCAACTTTTGCAAGCTGCTAAAACTAAAGCTGACTCTATTAATTTGGCACTAGCCGTCAACCTTAAGAGTGTCTTGAGAGATGGCATTGCGGATGAAGATGTAGAAATT
Source organism: uncultured Saprospirales bacterium (assembly GCA_964021975.1). Classification (GTDB taxonomy): domain Bacteria; phylum Bacteroidota; class Bacteroidia; order Chitinophagales; family Saprospiraceae; genus DATFKA01. The sequence continues at coordinate 3,008 of CAXIDD010000635.1, forward strand.
AAGGTAGACAAAACTGTTGTCTTCATTAATCTTTCTGATAAGATGCTTTACCAAAGTGGTAGCTTTACCCTGACCAGTAGAGCCAATGAAGTATTGGGCAAAATTGCTGCCATTGTTAAGTCTAGACCGAATATGGAAGTAATGGTAGAAGGCTATACGGATAATGTCCCAATTAAGAATGCTTGCCTACAAGATAACTGGGATTTAAGTGTAAAACGCGCAACCTCTGTGGTTAGATCTATGCAGTGGACACACAATATTGACCCTAATCGTTTGATTGCTGCTGGTCGTGGTCAATACAATACCTTAGCAAGTAATGATACAGCAGAAGGAAGA
>CAXIDD010000636.1:0-3335 GCA_964021975.1 uncultured Saprospirales bacterium
CAAACTTTATGTCGTTCCGGTGAACAACATCTTTATGTCGCACGGCACAGTGCAATGACTCAACACATCAAAAAATCATAAAGCAACATAAAATGAAACCCTACTCCGACGAAGAAGAAAAATGGAACATCATTACGCATGGTATTGGAGTCTTACTTTCCATTATTGGCATGGCCATCATGCTGCGTTACGCCATAGGAAAAGGAGAGCCCATGGTGATTATTTGTACAGCTATTTATGGCTTTAGCCTCATTATTTTATATGCCGCTTCCACCATTTATCACATTGCCTGGGAAAAGGTCTGGAAAGATGTCCTGCGGAAGGTCGACAAACTATGTATTTATCTTTTGATAGCTGGGACTTATACGCCCGTCCTCTTATTAGGTATTGGAGGCAGTTGGGGCTGGACTTTATTTAGCTTGGTTTGGGCAATGGCGGCTTTAGGATTTGTCTTTCAATTCAGTTCTTGGCATCGATCTGAAAAAATGTCTTTAGCACTTTATGCAGGCATGGGCTGGTTGGCTATCATCGCTGTAGAACCCATTTTAAAACAACTCGAACCAGAGGCCATCGCATTATTATTGACGGGTGGGCTACTTTATACAGGAGGCATTTATTTCTATGCCAAAGAAAAGATACACTTCAATCACGTTATCTGGCACTTATTTGTACTTGGTGGTAGCATCAGCCATTTCATTGGCATCTATTTTTATGTGCTTTAGGCTGCTGCCTTCCGGCAAAAAAACTATTTTTGAGGCATGACAAATGACACCAAAGTTTGGGCGGAAGAATTGGTCCGTTGTATCCATTTTTTACACGCTAAAGGCTGGGCACCGGCGACCAGCTCTAATTATTCTTTTCGGGTTCATCCCGAAGACCCCATCCATATTTCAGCATCAGGATTGGATAAAGGGGACTTCACGACCGAAAACCTAATGCTCGTTGATGCACAAGGGAAAGCCCTAGATGCCAAGCGCAGACCTTCGGCTGAAACGCTTTTACACACCCTAATCTATCAACAACAGCCCGATACCACCTGCATTTTACATACCCACTCGGTCTATAATACCGTCCTCTCGACCCTTTATGCCGAACCTGGCACCCTAGCCTTATCTGGTTTTGAAGTTTTAAAGGGAATTGCAGGCATCCAAACACACGAAACAGAGGTAAAAATTCCTATCTTTCCCAATAGTCAGGATATGCCGGCACTCTCTCAAGAAATTAAGCAATATTGGGATCAAGCAGGCCACCTTAGTGGCTTTTTGTTAGCAGGCCACGGTTTTTATACCTGGGGCAAAAGCATTGCGGAAGCCAAAAGACATATGGAAGTGTTCGAATTTCTGTTTGAGTGTTTCTACAAAATTAGGCAACAGCAATAAAGGTGGATCGACCTAAACCATCAGACCTCACAACAATAAATAAATCAATAAATAAAAAATAAAAATATGGCAATTTTACACATTCCTGACCAGGAAAGATACCTGGAAAATCAAAATGAAATTAAAGACTTCCTAGCGGAGCGCGGCGTCTGGTTTGATCAATGGGAAGCCAGCGAAGAATTTGCGGATGATGCAGATCAAGATACTGTTTTAGCAGCCTATGCCCACGTCTTGAAACCATACATGGATTCCAATGGCTACCAAACAGCTGATGTCATTAGTGTGCACCCCAAAATGGAGAACTTAGATGTTTTAAAAACAAAGTTCTTAACAGAACATACCCATTCTGAAGACGAAGTACGCTTCTTTGTGGATGGCGAAGGATTATTTTGGTTCAATATGGAAAATGGCAATCCGGTATTTTGTGTGATTTGCCAAAAAGGAGACCTCATTTCTGTACCTGCTAACACCAAACATTGGTTCGATTTTGGGCCTAAAATGTCTGTCAAAGCAATCCGGGTTTTTATCGACCAGTCGGGTTGGGTACCCAATTATACCAGTTCTGGTGTAGATGCTAAATACAATAAATTAGGACTATCCGCATGATACAGTTTGTCTTAATGGACATCGAGGGGACGACAACGTCGATCGCCTTCGTACACGAAGTCCTGTTTCCTTATGCTACCAAACATTTGTCCAATTTCATTCAGGAGCATGCCCATGACGCTTTAGTTCAAAAAGAGTTGGAAGTCGTCAAAGCAACTGTTCTGGCAGAGACGGATCAATCGATTAATAACCAGGCCGCCGTTGAGCAGTTAAAAGCTTGGATCAAAGCGGATCGAAAACATCCTGCGCTCAAAAGTTTGCAAGGCTATTTGTGGAAAAAAGGTTATGAACAAGGAGAGTATCAAGGACACATTTATGAAGATGTAGTGCCTGTACTTGAAGCTTGGCAATCAAAAGGGGTCCAAATGGGGATCTATTCTTCAGGATCCGTTGGAGCTCAAAAACTACTTTTCGGTTATTCAGATAAAGGAGATTTGCGACCTTTTTTAAGTGCTTATTTCGACACCAAAATAGGTCATAAAAGAGAAGTAGAGTCTTATCTCCGCATCCGTAAAGAACTGAGTGTTCCTGCTGATGAAATCCTATTTCTTTCCGATGTTGCAGAAGAATTGGATGCGGCCAAAGTAGCGGGTTTTCAAGTTTATCAATTGGTGCGGCCAGGGACGGAAGCTTCTGACCGACATCCTTTTGTGGCGAGTTTTGCAGACTTAAAGCTTTTTTAAAACTTATACCTCAAGCTTAACATAAAATTACGACCTAAATCATCCGCAAAGTAGCGCATGCGATCGGTATAATTTCGGTAAGAAGTATTAAAGATATTTTTCACCTGAAATCGCCAGGACAATTGCTTCCAAGAAGATTGATAACTAAAATGCGCAAGTAGGAAAGCCGGAGGTGGCGCAAGGATATCAAAGTCGGAAGCATCGTCTGCAAAACGGTTAAGTTCATCGTTTTGAAAAGCGAACAAGAACTCTTCAATTGACAGGATTCGTGGATGCTGTGTTTGCTCAAATGTATAATCCAAGTTTAATTTAAAACTGGAGTTTTTCAGCCACTTTTTCTTAGGCGTAAAAGCCAACTCATAGTGAAGATTAGCAGGCGGTAATCCAGCGAAAAAATCTGCTGGCTCTAACTGCTTTGCCCAAAGATAGCTTCCCTTAATAGTGGAGGCCAAGTAATCATTATGCCGCAACTTGGCCGTAACATCAGTCCCCCAAAATAAGGCATTGGTTTGGTCATAAATAAAATAGACAAATACGCCACGTGCAGTACGCGTCATCCCTCCCGGTTTGGCATAAATATAATTCTCAATAAAATTGACATAAGCCGTTGCTTCTAACTGAAAATCTTTGCGATTCAACTCGAAAGTATTGATCCATTTGTAACCGA
>CAXIDD010000637.1:0-3333 GCA_964021975.1 uncultured Saprospirales bacterium
AATTAATTTAGTCTTTAATTCCATTTTTTTAATTGTTTCATTAAGTAAGCTCGGCGTCAACCGATTTAAAGCAAATCCGTGTTGTTTTTTGGGCAACCAAAAACTGGTTGACCAATTTTGATCCGTTAAAATTAGTTTTTAACTTTTAGTATTCAAAATTTTTATTGGAAAAATATTAGTTCGTAAAATTATTGATGCTGCACTTGTGTTGCCGGCTAATTAAAATGTACACAATAGATCAATGAAATAAGATGAAATTGAGGGCTTTGAACATTATTCCAAACTGGGATAAGTTGCTCAGTGATTTTGGGTTAACTTCAGGATAGCTATTATTTAACGTATTAAATTATATTTATGTCCACTACGGTGAGTTAGTCTAGTGGGTTTTAGCGCATATTTTAAATAAAAAGCTATGGTATCTGAACTTATAATAAAATGCAAAACCAAAATTCTGCAATCTATAGTAATGGTCTTTACCGGATTATTTCTCATAGGTTTTTGTGGACGGATGATTTCAAATGGAGAAAGTTGGTGGTGGAGTATAGGTGTTTTATTTGGAATATTTTGCGTTTATAACTGGACCATTATTTTGTATAAAGGAAGTAGGTCGATTGTACTGATTGTAAAAGAGCATACTTTATATACTACTTATGAACGGAGTAAAGTTGTGGATAAAAAGATGGAGGAAATTAAAAAACTGGATTTCTATTCTAATGCTTTTACAATTAGTGACATTCAACGATTCTGGAGGTTTACCTTTAAATTGAATGGAGCAAGTACTACGGACATGCTGTATTTGCAATATCAAGATGAAAAAGTAGACTGGATAGACTTAAACAAGTATGATGTAAAACTAACAGATACGCATTTGGAAGAATTAGTTAGATTTTTGTTAGAACACCATCCAAGCATTGAGTTAGGAGAGCCATAATTCATTTTTTTTCAATATATTTAGTGCTTTCATACCAATCCTAAATAAAGTCAACTAATAGCTTCAAGAATTGGCGTCCTTATCTAATTGGACGTTGTATCTGACTTGCACAGGATAAAGGCAAGGGCGGTTCTGAAAAGCCTAATAGAGTAGGGTTAACTAAAAATAGTATGGTATGAAAAAGTATTTAGCAGAGTTTATCGGCACATTTTGGCTCGTTTTGGGCGGATGTGGAAGTGCTGTATTAGCAGCAGGTGTAATGGTAGGTGATGGTATTCACTTGGGCATTGGACTTGTAGGGGTATCCCTAGCTTTTGGTTTAACTGTTCTTACGGGGGCTTATTCCTTGGGCCATATTTCCGGTGGACACTTCAATCCCGCAGTTTCGATTGGCTTATTTGTGGGAGGAAGGTTTGAAGCCAAAGAATTAGGGCAATACATTGTTTCCCAAGTTCTAGGAGGAATAGCTGGTGCAGGCACCCTTTATTTAATAGTAAGTAGCTCCCCGGATTTTGCAGGCCTCGGTAGTGGGCCAGGAACATTTGCAAGCAACTTTTATGATGCGAATGTTTATGGTGTGAACTACGGTATGATTGGGGCCTTAGTTACAGAAGTTGTTATGACCTTTATGTTTTTGATCGTCATTTTAGGGGCAACCCATAAGAATGCCTCTCCGGGGTTTGGAGGTTTAGCAATTGGTTTAGCACTAACCTTAATTCACTTAATAAGTATTCCGGTTACCAACACATCTGTAAATCCTGCAAGAAGTACTGCCAGCGCAGTCTTTGCTGGAGGTCAGGCCATGGGACAATTGTGGTTGTTTTGGGTAGCACCCATTGTAGGAGCTGTATTAGCTGGATTGGCCTATAAATATATGGCACCAAATAAATCTGAATAGCTTCTCACCTAATAATAAGGATTAGCAAATTGATCGAGTGGACTTTTATGTGCCGCTCGATCAATTTGCTATTTACCGTATTTAGCTAAGTAGAAGCGCAAATTAATTAATAAGCTATGATCATTATTTTTGCTCTCCTACTTAAAGAACCATAACGGAAATTAATTCAAAGCTTCCTCCACTCGGGGTATCACCTCTTTACCAATCAACTCAATAGCTTTCATCAGTTGCTTGTGTGTCAATAATGGATTGTCCATCTGAAAAGTGAACCGATCCACACCACCTAAAGCTTCACTGTGTCGGATGATCTTATCCGCTACTTGTACCGGATCACCTACGGTTAATGCGCCATGGTAGCCAGACTGGGCATCAAAACCTGCTCGGGTGACTGGTGGCCAACCTCTTTCCTTACCAATATTGTTGAACATTTTGGCATAACCAGGGAAATAAGTATCTATTGTCTCTTGATGGTCTTGTCCTACAAAACCAAGGCAATGTAAGCCGATTTTCATTTTTTCTGCTGGGTGACCTGCTTCTAAGTATGTTTGACGATAAAGATCCACTAAAGGTCGGAACCGTTTGGTTTGTCCACCAATGATGGCTACTACTAGGGGCAAACCTAATTGACCCGCTTTGACAAAGGAGGCTGGCGTTCCACCTACCCCACGGTAAATAGGGATCTCTTTTTGTAAGGGACGCGGATAAATAGTCTGATTGTAAAGTGCTGGACGAAATTTTCCATTCCAAGTGACCACTTCTTGATCTCGGATCTTCAGTAAGAGTTCCAGTTTTTCTTCAAAAAGATCATTATAATCTTGAAGGTCTAATCCAAATAATGGGAAGGCATCCGTAAAAGATCCTCTTCCAGCTACGATTTCTGCCCTTCCATTCGATATCAAATCCAGGGTAGCAAAATTTTGAAAAACGCGTACTGGATCTGCCGCGCTTAAAACCGTTACGGCACTTCCGAGCCGGATGTTTTTTGTCCGAGCAGCAGCGGCAGCTAAAATGACCGCATTGGAAGAATCCAGAAACTCTTTCCGATAGTGTTCCCCAATGGCAAAAGAATGTAAGCCCATTTGGTCAGCAAAGACCATTCGCTCCAGTAGCAAATGCATATCCTTGACAGGGTCTGTAAAAAGGGAAGTATCTGGATCAATGGTAGCGGCTGCGAAACTGTCTATGCCTATATTCATGGTATTGTCGGTTAATTTAGAAGCTAACTTAGTTTTTTTTAGCCATTTGATTATTGGTTTACCCAACATGGTGTTACCTCAAAGGAGCCTAAGCTAGTATAGTTAAATTCTTAATTTTAAAAGCAGGTTTTGAAAAGAAACCTTACGCCTTAAATTATAATAATAATTATGACTTGAATTTAGTTCTAAATCAAGAAGTCTTAGAAGCTATTTGAATCTACCTGCAGTAGACAGGTTTAACAGTATGATTTTATTATTGCCCTTTTTAGTCCACTTTTCGCCTGCCTGCTGAAGCTTCAGCGCAGGCA
>CAXIDD010000638.1:0-3332 GCA_964021975.1 uncultured Saprospirales bacterium
TTGACCAAACTTGGATACGAAGTCATTGGGATCAATACCCGCGGAGAAGATGCACTACAAACCATTGAAAACAATCCTCCGGACATCATCCTGATGGATATTGTCTTAACTGGGAAAATGAATGGGATAGAGGCTGCTAAAATCATCTTGGAAAAATTCCAAGTACCTGTCATCTTTTTGACCTCCAATGCTGATGATGCTTCTTTTCAACAGGCACTTACCGCAAAACCCTATGCATTCATTGCCAAACCTTTCCAAAAATCCCACTTGGAACGCACCATCAAGTTAACACTGCAGCGTATCGCAGTGGAACAAGAATTCGCTCCTGTTCCAGAGGCTAGCGATCATGTATCCGCTATGGAGGATCGTCTTTTTATCCGGTCTAAAGAGCAAATGGTCAAGGTCTTACTAAAAGAAATCTTATACATTGAGGCAGACCGAAATTACTGTAAAGTGTTTACGGAAACCGAGCGCTACCTATTATCTGTCCCGCTTCGAAATATTGAAGCTCAGCTGCCGGTCGATCAATTTATCCGGATTCACAGGTCCTTTGTCGTCAACCTCCAAAAGATTGATGCGATCAGCGAATACCACGAATATCTGACCATCCAATCCAGGCAGATTCCTATTGCCCGGCGATCCAAAAAGGAAGTGGTAAAGCGGTTAAGGATCGTGTAATCTAGCTCAAGAAAAAGACATTTTGCATCCTATTGTCTTTCAACCAAATTAAGGGTGCCACTACTTAGCGACACCCCGTTTCTAAAGTTTTTACTTCCGGCTTAATCAGTCTTTGAAATAATATAGATCCGGAACGGGGAAGTATTATTCTGATCACTGTACAGCACCTCCTTATTTTTGATATCTAGGTTGATCTTTACGCCTTGCCGATCTTTGTCGGATAGATAGATAACGTCCTGGTCACTTCTGGTTTCCTGGAACCGGAACTTTGTATTTCCATTCGTGTCTGTTTCTACCCAGTCATTGCCGTTTTTCTTGAAGTAGCCTATTACATTGCCTCCGGTATCACAAACTTCTATCTGCGAGGCGACTACTGGCTTAGGTGGTGGCGGTGGAGAGTAGGTTACTGGAGCTTTTCTGGGCTCTTCTTGAACCGTTTTAGTTTCATCACAGGTCAGACAAATCGGTTTGCCTTTGTCCTTGATAATAAATTCTGGAATTCTATCAAGTTCATCCTTTTTAAAAGTAAGGAACTGATAATCCGTCTCAATATGCGAATCTTGTGAAAAGGGTATGTTATTCTTCAAGATATTTGCGCTTCCTGCTACAGTTACCTTAGTTCTTTTGATGATTAGATATTGAATTTCTCCCGGATGAGCTTCTATCGGTGGAAGATTGTCATTTCGCTCTCTAATTCGCTCCAACTGCTGGTTCACACGTTTATTGGTCTCTTTGTAAACTTCTAGTCCATAGGCTACGTCCACGGATACAGATACCCCAACAGGTGAACTAAATGAAGCGCTAACAGCCGTATTAAGCGAGTTCTTTATACTATTGGTTTCAGTATCTTCTTGCTCAGTAGATTCTCTTTCTACGGTTCTTAAATCAACTTTTTTGGTCTTGGGTCCACCTGTGGTAGCATCTAAATTACCCACAAATTCAATTTTGTCTGGCAAGGGTTTTCTTACTACGTCACAGCAATTGATACTTTTCGATACATCAATTAAGCCATCGGCTCTAAATAAATTTGTCCACTCACCTTTTATTAATCCATTTCCACGAAAGGCTGTAAACCTGGAGGTATTGCCAGTATTTTTTTCTATAACGGTAACTTTGGTCACTTGCCAGTGATCCCTACTACTGGCTTTTAATGCTATATCCGTAATGCTCCCTAAAGGTTTATCACTTCTATAAGTAAATTTATTGGTTGCACGGTGCCTAAAATCATCGCCAGGCCCATTCAATTCAAAGGGTTCTTCGGCAACCCCTTTCGTACCTACCAATAAAATGTAAACAGATTGATCTGTTCCATTGGTGCCCGTGGTGGTTGCTATTTCGTATACAAATTGTGCAGAAACCAAGTTTGGTAGCGTAAGGCATAGTACAAAAAAGACAAAAAAAGAAGGTTTCTTCCAATGAGATGAGTGGCTAATCGCCAGTGTGAAAACTTTCATAGTACTTGTATTATTCGATTGAAAAATATTTAATGAACAATACAAATCTACCGGCTACCTAAGCCAGATTCAGCGGTATTGTCTGAGTGGTAATGATCAGTTTCCGAATGGTCAGGTTTCGAAGTTGAGCGGAAAAGTGTGTGAAAACACCCCCTATACCTGCCTTTCGGACAATGAAACTTACCGACTGAACAGTCGCAACTACGCTCCTTTCAATTCTGCCTACCTTTCTTTAAGAAATAAATAACCATGTCCCTATATTTACCTCCAAAAATACTAATTCTTGAAAGTCAAATGATTATTGCTGCGGATATATCAATGCAGCTTTCCAAATTGGGATATGAGGTGATAGGTATTCATATCAGGGTAGAAAGAGCCCTCAAAACCATTCAGCTCAATCGGCCGGATATCATTTTGATGAATATCGATACCAGAAGTTCGACCGGGGGACTGAATACAGCACGGTACATTACAAAGGTCTTAAATATTCCCATGGTATTTCTGAGTGCCCATACGGATAGAGCTCCCCTCCAACAGCTCATTCATTTGAATACTTACGCTCTGATCACTAAACCCTTTGAAATAAAGGACCTACAAAGCAGCCTAGAAATGACACTCAGACGAATGGTAGCAGAAGGGTTGTGGCCCACAACTCAGTAGTTGTATCGGTGCTAGGATGGGGCATTGTGCCGCTTGACTTTCTTGGAAAACCATTCAGACAGGCATTTAGTCCCCTGATAAACCTTGACTAAGAGGAATGCACTGAACTGTAGAGATTATTCTAGACTTAATTCAAAGTCTTTTGTGATATCCATATTGCGTTTAAGGTGGTTAATTTTTAAAAACAAAGGTTATGAAGCTATCCATGTAAATGATATTTTGGATACTTATTACACAAAAGATAATGACATTAGTAATTATGCTGATAGTAATAGTTTTGTTGTTGTATCTAAGGATGCTGACTTCCAAAACAGTCACCTAATACGAAATACGCCTGAGCGGCTACTAAAAATCAGTCTTGGCAACCTTTCAACAAAAAAACTAATCCTGATTCTCGAACAATATTTACCTATCCTAGATCAACATTTTGCCAAAGGGAAATGTATGATTGAAATAGGAGATAGATTTACTCAGATTACTGGATGATTTTTCCGTGCAATCCACCGTGCAATTTTTAAAATCAGATTGTAAAGCACTGTA
>CAXIDD010000639.1:0-3325 GCA_964021975.1 uncultured Saprospirales bacterium
TTTTATACTAAAATGAGAATTCCTGTTAGTCAACAAGGAAAGGCACATGATAAAGAATTATTACAAGCTGGTTTAACTTACTTTAATAATGCAGCCCCTATCTTACTTTTCCCGAACTCTAACTGGGAGTTTTATAAATGGAATCGACAGGATAGCCTTGGTTTTATTTTAGCATGGCTCATGGTGTTAGGCGTGTTATTATTGCTTTATTTAGCCGTAACATTGGGCAGTTGATGATTAAACTTTATTCAAATAGCTTTAAAAAAATCTAAAATATTATGGAAATCCAAGAAGAAAAAACCTTTAGAAATTACGACCAAGGCGATATTACTGCTGCCGTCAAAGAACACTATCGCAAAATGCGTTCTCGCCAAACTTTAGATTATGTGAAACGCATGAAGGCAAAATATTTGACCTATGACAAACCCCTAAACCTGTGGGATGCTTTAGAAAAATTAGACGCTTTAATTGATGTCAGTGATCCAGATTTGGATTTACCCAATGTCCAACATTTGATACAATCAGCAGAAGCAATCCGAGCAGATAATCGTCCTGATTGGATGCAATTAGTTGGTTTAATCCACGATCTAGGAAAAGTGATGTACCTATGGGGCTCAGATGAAGATGGAACCAGTCAAGCCGAACAATGGGGCATGGTCGGTGATGTATTTATTGTCGGTTGTCAGTTACCAGACTCCTGTGTCTATCCTGAATTCAACGCTTTAAATCCTGATATGCAAGATGTTACTTACAGCACGCCTTTAGGGATTTATGAAAAAAATTGTGGTATTGATAATACCCATTTGGCTTGGGGCCATGATGAGTATTTATATCAAGTTTTAAAAAATCACCCGACCAATACGATTCCAGAGGCGGGCATGGTCATGGTACGTTATCATTCTTTTTACCCTTGGCATACTGGAGAAAGTTATAGCGAAATCACCAATGAAAAAGATGATCAATATAAAGAGTGGATTAAAGATTTTAATAAATATGACCTTTACACCAAGTCTGATAAAATCTTTAACCTAGAAGAAATTAAAGCGCATTATCAACCGATTGCTAAAAAGTATTTGGGCGATGAAGTGATTTATTGGTAAACGTATATTAAGAAGCTATTTGAATCTACTGCAGGTAGATTCAAATAGCTTCTTAGACATTTTCAAAAAAAGAATACAAAACCTAGCATTAAAAAATGAAAAACACCCCCTATTTACTGCTCCTTGTACTACTCCTTATCAGTAGTTGTACCAATCAAAATGCAGAAACTACTAAGCCTAATGCTGATCCAATTAGACCCGTAGATTTAGTAGAACCACTCGTAGATGCAGCGAATTCTCGTTGGTTTTTCTTTAACTCGGCCACTCGTCCCTTTGGGATGGTAAATTTGAGTCCAGATATGGTCATCAACGGAGCATGGAATTCGGGATACCGGTATAATCAAGATACTATTCGTTGTTTTAGCCACGTCCATGCCTGGCAGCTGTCTGCTATTCCTGTTTTACCAACCACTGGAAATTTTAAGGGGCATTTGGGGCCTAATAAATATGGGTCAAAATTCTCCCATGAAAATGAGACCGTTAAGGCAGGATATCATCAAGTGTATTTAGAAGATTATGACATTAATGCTGAATTGACCGCTACTACCAGAGTTGGTTTTCATAGATATACCTTCCCCGCTAATGAACAAAGCCATATTCATGTAGATTTCTCCACTTTTTTAGGACCCAATGACACCGAAAAAGGTTATGCTAAAAAAATTAATGATCGAGAAATAGCCGGCTATGCATTGATGGGACCTACTAGACGTCGTCCTAAAGCTACTTATGTATACTACGTTCTTCAATTTGATAAAGATTTTGAAAAACTTGGATTCTGGAAAGATGGTCAATTAAAAAAAGGCACTGAAATTGAGGGCGAAAAAACGGGCGCATATGTGAGCTTTGCTACCAATGACCAAGAAAAAAGATTAATGAAAGTCGGTATCTCCTATGTCAGTACCGAACAAGCCAGGTTGAATATTCAGACTGAATTAGCGCATTGGGATTTTGATAAAACAGTAAATGAAACCCAAACAGAATGGAACAATTGGTTGAGTAAAATTGAAATTGAAGGTGGGACAGAAACGGAACAACGCCGATTTTATACGGACTTATGGCACGCCTTACAAGGTCGTAGAATCTTAAGTGATGTCAATGGAAAGTATTGCGATATGACCGGCGATGAACCTCGGATCGGCCAAATCCCACTAGATGCTGAGGGCAAACCGACCTTTAATCATTACAACTCCGATTCTTTTTGGGGAGCACAATGGACCCTAAATACACTTTGGCATTTGGTCTATCCAAAAGTGAGCGAAGAGTTTGTGAATTCTATGCTACTCATGTACGAGGACGGTGGTTTAATTCCTCGTGGACCATCCGGCGGAAATTATACCTATGTCATGACAGGTGCCTCCTCTACCCCATTTATTGTCAGCGCTTATATGAAAGGAATACGGGGTTTTGATGTAGAAAAAGCCTACGAAGGTTTGGTGAAAAATCATACCGAAAATGGCATCATGGCCAAGGCCGGTTACGAACACAAAACTTTGACAGGTGGCGGTATGTCTCATTATTTGAGCAAAGGATATATTCCGCATCCTTTAGAAGAGAACACTAATGTCTACCATAGAGATGGTTCTGGGCAGACCTTAGAGAATGCTTATCAAGATTGGACATTAGGTCAATTGGCAAAAGCTTTAGGGAAGGATAAAGACTATGCTACTTTCAATAAAAGAGCCCAGAATTATAGAAATATATGGAATGAAGAATTAGGTTGGATGTGGATAAAAAATCAAGATGGTAGTTGGGAAGAAGATGTTGATATTTTACGTTATGACAACGGATGGGTAGAGTCCAATGCAGCACAATCCTCTTGGTTTGTCCCACAGGATGTGGATGGCTTAATTGAATTAATGGGTGGTAAAAAAGCATTTGTTGAAAAGCTAAATACTTCCTTTGAATTGGCACAAGAACATGGTTTCACTTCTGCCAAAAGTCATGTTAAGAAAGAAGAAATTGAAAACCGTAGAAAGTATTTGAATTATGGAAATCAACCTTCCATGCAAACCGCCTATTTATTCAATTATGCCGATGCCCCACATTTAACGCAATACTGGAGTCGCCAGGTTATCGAAAAGGTATACAGTGGCATTTCTCCCGATTATGGATACAGTGGAGATGAAGACCAAGGTTTGATGGGCTCCTTATCTGTTATTATGAAAATGGGTCTATTTTCTATGCGTGGTGGAGCCGCCGTCGAACCTACCTATGATTTAGGTAGC
>CAXIDD010000640.1:0-3322 GCA_964021975.1 uncultured Saprospirales bacterium
TGCTACAAATAGTACAATTACGGCACCAGCAGCGGCTACTAAGATAGACTCTAGGATAGCACTTCCAAGGGAAAGGTTCCAGCCCAATTGGGTAAAAGCCCAGTTACCGACAACAGATCCGACAATTCCTAGAACAAGGTTGACAAGAAAGCCGTAACCACTTCCTTTCATTACTTGACCAGCCAACCAACCGGCAACTGCTCCAATCAAAATGGTAATTAGTAAAGACATAAGGTTCTATTTTATTGAAGTTTCAACAACTCCAAGGTTAAACAAAAAACGTTTTTTAAAAAGCGGCTTTCCCTAATTCTTCTGCACGATTCATGGCGGCATTGGCCCCTTCTACAATACTTTGTTCCAACTTACTCTCGTAAAAAGAACGCATAGCAGCTTCAGTGGTCCCTCCCTTGGAAGATACGCGTTTTATCCATTCGGTACAAGTGAGGTTAGAAGCTTGGTACAACTCTACTGCCCCTAGGAAAGTTTGGCGAACCAATAATTCAGCCTGTGCTTCGGAGAAACCCATTTCTCTACCTGCCTTAATTAAGCCTTCCATGAAGTGCCAAACGTAGGCTGGTCCACTTCCCGAAATGGCCGTGGAAGCATCAATGGCATGTTCTGTTTCTACGTAGATGGTTTTCCCTGTAGTATTCAGTAAATTTTGAACCGTGATTAATTCTATCCTGGTTACTTGATCCGACGCAGTAAAAGCGGTCATACCTCGCCCAATCTGTGCCGGTAAATTGGGCATAGCCCTAATAATCTTCTCGACGCCCAAAGCTTCGGCAATGGTATCTATTTTTACACCGGCCATGATTGAAAGGAACACTTGTTGTGGATCGATCAAGGGACGAATAGACGCAAATACTGCTGCCGAATCTTGAGGTTTGACGGCAAAGATGAGCAGGTCTGCTTTGTCAATACAATCCTCTGCTAATCCATAAACAGTACCAATGTCTTTTTGAGCTAGTATTTTAGCTTTCTCTGGGGATTTTTCTAAAATCATCATATTGTCTTTACTAGCAATATGGGAGCGGAGGAAACTTTGGGCATAGGTCAGCCCCATATTACCACCTCCGATGATTAGGATTTTCATTTGTTTTTTGTTTGTTTTATTCAAATTCAAATACTTTCTTAAGCACCAACTAAGTAGCTATTTCTTGCCCATGCCTAAGCCTAGGTGCAACCTACACTTAACTTATGTAATGGACAAAAATTATGTACATTTAAACTTTATAGCTAATAATTCCGTTACACTGTTGCAACATTAAATGTATATACATATATTTGCAATGAAAATGATGACAGACGTGAAGATAGAACAAGCCATACAACAAAAGCAATTTAAGAGTGAGTTTCACAAAGCTCAGATCAATGTCTTGTATACTGCAGCATGGCTTAATCAACAAGCTACGCAAGCTTTAAAGCCTTACAATATTTCTGTTCAGCAATTTAACATTTTACGGATTTTGCGGGGTATGCAACCAGAACCAGCCACCGTTAAGTTATTAACTGAACGCATGATTGACAAAATGTCCAATGCTTCGCGGTTAGTTGAGAAATTGTATAAAAAAGGATTGGTAGAGCGTAAAGCTTGTGAATTTGATCGCCGCAGAGTGGATATTTTGATTACACAGGCTGGTCTTGACTTACTTGCAGAAGCCAGTGAAACCCTAGAGAATGCTACTTTACAAAAAATGCATTTCCTGGAAAGTGATGAAGCAGAAATTCTAAACCTATTTTTAGATCGGATCCGGACAGAGGATTAGATTTTTTTTGAAAAAATAGATGTATAGACAATAATTGTCTAAACTTTATTTAAACTTGGATGTTAAGTATCCGAAATCAATGGCTAAACAGCTTTCACCAAGAAACGTTTAGACTCAATAAAAAATTAACCAATTATTAATAACTAATTATCCAAACTAATTAACAATGAAAAAATTATCTTTTGTTTTAGCACTTGTTGCTTTCGCTGCTTTCTCTTTTACCAATCCAGTAGCAGAAGTAAAAACTTATTCAGTTGATGCCAGTAACAGCACCGTAAAATGGGTAGCTAAAAAAGTAACTGGTCAGCACGATGGTATTGTTACTATGAAAGAAGGAAGTTTAGAGTATACGGATGGTATGTTGTCTGGAGGTTCTTTTGTAGTAGACATGACCTCAATTACCGTAAAAGATTTGAAAGGAAATATGGCTGGCAAATTGGAAGGCCACTTGAAATCTGCAGATTTCTTCAACATTGAGGAGTACCCAACAGCTACTTTCAATATCACTAAAGTGGTACCAAGAGGTGTAAAAGGAGAATATAAAGTAGAAGGAGACTTAACCGTAAAGGGTATCACAGAAACAATTAAAGTACCTGTAATCAAAATGAACGAAGGAGAAGATGGGATCAGTACTTCTGAGTCTATCACTCTAGTTTTGGATCGTACTGATTTTGATGTACGTTACGGATCTGGTACTTTCTTCGGAAACTTAGGAGACAAAACGATCTTCGATGACTTCGAATTAACAATTGATGTTTCAGCGAAATAATCTATTGCATTAAGAAAATTTCCCTAAGACGTATCACATACGTCAGACGCAAATAATTAGGAAGCTAAACTTAGGTTTAGCTTCCTTTTTTTGTTGGGAGCATTTGCACAAAAATATATCCTCTAAAAACCTAGTTCTTTCTCGTCTTATTTATTTACCTTATTTTTTGGTTAGGAATAAAAATTGCCTATCATTTATGCTACAAAACACCCAATTCATAAAGAATGGTTTGATTGGCACAACCTAAAACGATAAAGTATAAGCAATGAGAAAGTACCTTTTGACAATCTTATTTTTTTTGGCTGGCTTATTCCATTTAGCCCAGGGTCAAACTGATTTAAAGTCTAAACCCAATATCATCATTATCTACACGGATGATCAAGGATATGGAGATGTAGGTGCACTGAACCCCAATGCAAAATTCCGGACGCCCAACATTGATCGAATAGCCAACGAAGGCATCATTTTTACAGATGGGCATAGTAGTGATGGGGTCTGTACACCATCTAGATACTCCCTCTTGACAGGAAGGTACAGTTGGAGAACGAACCTAAAAAAAGGCGTTCTTAGAGCTGATGGGACTTGTTTGATCGAACCAGGTAGAACAACCATTGCTTCGTTATTAAAAGAGCATGGCTATCAAACGACAATGATTGGGAAATGGCATCTACAAATGGATTTTGCTGGAGAAACGGGTAAAAACAGGGATTGGTCCCTTCCTTTTAAAAATGGTCCCATTGATCATGGATTTGATTATTTCTATGGTATTCCTGCTTCTATGAAC
>CAXIDD010000641.1:0-3317 GCA_964021975.1 uncultured Saprospirales bacterium
CCTACGCTGAACCCAGAAGTTTGGTCACAAATGGCAAGGACTTTATCCGAGCGTATCATGGTCAAACCCGAGGATGTAACACAATATTTTATTACCCAAATCAATATTAATTCGATCTGGGATACTATGGATAGATTGGAAGTGGACAGAGCAAAAGCCCATACCATTATGCATCACTACGGCTATACGGGCTCTGCCTGTATACCTATGGCATTTAATGATGCCTGGGAGCAAGAAAAAATCAAAGCTGGAGATTTATTATATTTCATCGGTTCCGGTGGTGGCCTTGCCTTTGCCAGTGCCGCTTTTTATTTGTAAACTAAAAAACAGGCCAGGAAACCAATAAATAATTAAACCACCAAATAATATGCGAGATTGGGTTGCCAAGTGGGCCATATACAGCCCAAATAAAATTGCGATTAAAGAATTTGAATCTCAAAAAACGATCACTTATAGAGCGCTAGATCAACGGGCCAATCAAATGGCTCATTACCTAGCAGCCACCTATCAAATTGGCCATGGTGATCGAGTTGCGGTCCTTGCAATGAACTGTATCGAATACATTGTTTTATTCGCTGCTGCGCAAAAAAACGGGATGATTCTCGTGCCACTTAATTACCGATTGGCCAGTGCAGAAATCCAATATTTAATCAATACAGCTGACCCTAAACTCTTAATTATTGCTTCTGATTTCCAGGAAGCCAGTGCAAATATTCCTGACATAGACCATTTGATGCAAATTTCCTTATCTGATCTAAATTTGGCTATTAATCCTTTTTCAAAAAAAGCATTTAAAGGCCCAAAAATTCAGGAAGAAGACCCGATTTTCTTACTCTTTACATCAGGAACAACTGGCTTTCCAAAAGGCGCTATTTACACCCATAAGATGCTATTCTGGAATAGCATCAATACTGCGATGAGCCTCCTCATCAATACGGAAAGTAGGACCATTAACTGTATGCCTCCCTTTCACACCGGTGGATGGAATGTCCTGTTGACTCCTTTTTTACATCATGGAGGATATACCTGTTTGATGCAAAAATTTGACGCAGATGCCGTTTTATCCTTAATGGAAACGGAGCACCCTACCCTATTTATGGGTGTTCCGACCATGCTCAAAATGATTGCTGCTGAGAATGCTTTTGAGCGATCCGATCTTTCAAGCCTAAACTACATCATTGTTGGTGGAGAGCCCATGCCGATTCCATTAATCGAGCGCTGGCATCAAAAAGGCGTGTATATTCGTCAAGGATTTGGCATGACAGAGGTTGGCCCGAACCTGACTTCTTTGCACCAGGAAGATGCAATCCGAAAAAAAGGCTCCATCGGGAGGCCTAATTTTTATGTAGAAACGAAAATTGTTGATCCAAAGGGTCAGCCCGTTCCAGCAAACATCCCTGGAGAATTGCTCTTTAAAAGTCCGGTCGTGACACCAGGTTATTGGCGTGATTCTCAGGCAACTACAAAAACCATTCAGGCTGGGTGGTTTCATTCAGGAGACATGGCCAAACAGGACGAAGAAGGCTATTTATACATTGTAGATCGTATTAAAAATATGTTTATTTCTGGTGGTGAAAACGTTTATCCAGCAGAAATTGAAAGAGTCCTTGCTACACATCAGGACATCAATAGTGTAGTTGTCATCCCGATGCCTGACTCCAAATGGGGAGAAGTTGGGCATGCCATTATAGTTGCCCAGTCTGGCGTTTCAATTTCTGAAACAGAAATTCTAGCTTACTGCCAAGGCAAACTTGCAAAATTTAAGATTCCTAAAAGGATAAGTTTTGTGAAAGAACTTCCGGTAAGTGCAACCGGTAAAATTAACCGCAAACAATTAGCCGCTGAGTATAGTTAAGAAAAAGCTGCCTCAAAGTTTAACAAACCATTATGGACTAAAATAAGAGACGCTATAATCCAATCAAGATTATAGCGTC
The DNA here is from genome assembly GCA_964021975.1 of uncultured Saprospirales bacterium. Classification (GTDB taxonomy): domain Bacteria; phylum Bacteroidota; class Bacteroidia; order Chitinophagales; family Saprospiraceae; genus DATFKA01. The sequence goes on from CAXIDD010000641.1 coordinate 1,935, forward strand.
TCTTAAGTCTTGGTCTCTATTGCCTAAAAAGATTGAACCAATATAAACACTAATCCCCAAAATAGGACAACCCATGTGAATAATTGGTTCTTTTTTGAATCTGTTACCATAATACCCAGTTTTATGACTGCTTTGTCATATCTCACTACCTATTTGCCTATCTTTCTATTTTTAGAAATGCATACTTAAATGCCTATTCCGTACAAAAGTGTATTGGGCTAGAATTTTAAATTATCCTAGATTAATATAAAACACTTTTCGTTCAGACCAATTAGTTTTTGGGTATCGTTGCAATTATTTGAGAAGACATTTCGGTAATGTTATTCGCTGCAATCTTTTGATAAAAACAAAATAACATTCTGAACTAATTCAAACATATAAAATATTATCTGAAAATCATTGCAAAAATGAAATAAAAGCAAGTTTTTAACAAATCAAAAGCAATACCAAACTGCTCCAATTTCTTTTTTAGGCTAAACGAATAAAGCTCTAATTTTTTGTTTTCAGTGGTTTTATCGATATTTCATTTCCTTGCATTACTTAATAAAGTTATGATGAAGAATTTTAGTTTAATCCTTTTAGTGTTTTGTGCTTGTTTCCAAAATCTTTTGGGTCAAAAAAGTACTATTCCGGAAAATTACCAGCTTGTTTACAGTCAAAATTTTGAAACCCCACAAGCAATTCAAGATTTTGTAATGACAGATCATTCAGCCTGGAAGATCAACAAGACAGGTGGCCAACACACTTTAGAATTATTTGGGAAGAGTAACTACGAATCTAGGGTTCGATCTCCTTTCAATATTGCAGTCCTTGAAACGGTATTGCTTGGAGATTTTGTGCTAGAAGTGAAATTAGCACAATCCGGCCGAGAATATGGGCATCGAGACTTGTGTCTCTTTTTTGGTATGCAAAGTCCCACCAATTTTTATTATACCCATATTGCATCGGTAGCAGACCAGAATGCCAATAATGTCTTTATCGTCAATGATGAACCCCGAACTAATATTGCTACTAAAACTACTGCAGGAACGGACTGGGGGAAAACTAATTCCTGGCATACGGCTCGGATTGAAAGAAATAGCCAAACCGGAACGATCCGAGTTTACTTTGATGATATGGAAAAGCCGATCATGGAAGCCAATGACCTACATTTCCCAAATGGAAAAATCGGATTTGGTTCCTTTGATGATACTGGGCAATTTGATGACATCAAGATATGGGCACCAGCTGTTTTAAAGCAAAAACCTGGGTTTTTCGCAAATTCAAACCAAAAAAATTAATGAGTAAAATCAAGAATGGCCTAGCCACCTTAGTTTGCATTCAAGTCCTATTAGCGTGTCAAGAGGAGCTGCCTACTAAACCGCTCCAAGTCCAGGTTGGCAC
>CAXIDD010000642.1:0-3315 GCA_964021975.1 uncultured Saprospirales bacterium
CTTTTTATTTCCTGCTTTAGTCCAACCGCTCAGGTAGGCCGTCCGGGCACCTTTAGGTATTTTTACAACTTGATGAAGGCTTGCTTTCGGTTTGAGTAAGCGGAAGACACCGCCAGCAGCATCCGCTGCACCTTGTCTGTTCCAGGCAGTCAGTCCTTGGCTAGCTGCTGGGTTTTTTAAAGTATTTGCACACTGAGCAGTGAGACTGGGTAGACTTCCAACGAGGAGTAGGAGTACAATCAAAATATTTTTCATAATATGGAATGGATTCAGTGAAGGAATTTAATTTTCACTGATAGGAGCTAAATTAAAGTGCTTTCCACAGCGGGGAATTTATTTTAACGATTCTTTAAATAAGTCCTTGGAGTCATTCTCATTTGCTTTTTGAAAAAACTATTAAAAACCGTCTTAGATTTAAAGCCACTTTCATAGGCTAATCCTAAAATACTTAGATGTTTGTATTGAGGGTCCTTGGCTATTTTTAAAAAGTGCTTTAGCCGATATTGATTAAGAAAAGTATTAAAGTTGAGTTCTAATTGTTCATTGATCAGTTGGGAAAGCTGATTTGGATGTACTTTTATGATTTTAGCCAAGCGCCTTAAATTTAAATCGGCCTCTAGATATGCTTCTTGTTCTTCCAAGATGTAGTGCAAAGTTTGGATTTTTTCTTTTATCCAATCTGGTTCAAATGTCTGACTACGGCTTTTTGGTTTTACAAATGTGGGACTTCCCATTTTAGAATGTACGCTTTGCATGATCTTTTTAAAGCGTGGATGAGCTAGCAATGGCTCTAAAAACAGTTCTTTATGAAAAGATAAAACCAGGCCAAATTTCTGCTCAGCAGCCTGCTCCACCAAATCAATAGCCTGGTCATATTGCTCCAACTGGGTATGTAGGCAAACCTTCCAGATCAATGCTCGCAGGTGTAGTTTAGGAGGTACCTTATTTTCTAATTCTGTCAGTGCGACCCGCCCAGCTGCTAGATCTCCTTGTAAAACTTTTATTAAGCCTAGACCACCGATGCGATCGGGCATACTCATCTCTATCTTGGGCAATGTTTCTAAAGCAATAGCTGCCTTAGTCAGTTGTTTTAAGGATAGATAAGATAAAGCGCGCATCAAATAAGCAAACCAGGACTGTGGGTTGACCCGAATAGCCGCATCATAGAATTTAATAGCTACTTCATAGTCTTGCTGCCAATACGCACACATTCCTTCGTAATAGATAGGTAGAGCAGATAAAGGGTCCAGTTTTTTGGCTTTTTGAATCCAATCTGAAGCCATAGCGTATTGATTTTGATGCATCAATGTAGTAGCTAGGGATACAAAAGCATCCGGAGAACTTGGTCGTAGATTAATGGCTTTTTGTAAATATTGATTGGCTTTGGCTACATCCCATTCGTACCAGAAATAGTGGCTGGCTTCGGCCAAATAGAGGTCTGCGGATTCGGACAATAGCTCTTTAGCAGCCTGGATATGTTCCCAACCTAACTCGAGCGCACGGGCCGTAGGTAGAAGTCCAATCGAACCTAAAAATAAATAACCATAATGTATTTCTAAATGAGGTAAAGCAAAACCAGGATCTTCTTCCAAGGCTTTTTCAAGGTAAGCAAAACCTTCTTGCATAGATAGTGCATCCCATTTCCGCGTCAAATGCCGGCCTTTGAGATAATAATCATAAGCTTTCATTTGTTGAGTGGGTCGTTGTACCAATTTATCCTGGATGTCAAAGTGGCCAAACTCCTCACGTAAACGATCCGCAATCATTAAGCTAATCTCGTCCTGTAGCTCAAAAATATTTTCATATGGCCGGTCGTAAGTCGTTGAAAAAAGGTGGTAACCTGTTTCTACATTAATTAATTGAGCCGTAATCCTTACTCGGTTTTGGTCCCTTCTTACACTTCCTTGTAAAATAGTATCTACTCCTAGTTGAGTCCCCATCAACTTTACATCCATTGCTTGGCTTTTTAAAGCAAAACTGGACGTACGGGCAAGGACCCGCAGGCCTTGAATTTGAGCTAGGGCATTGATGATTTCTTCGGTAATTCCATGACTAAAATAGCCATCCTCTGGATTGGCACTCCAATTATTAAAAGGTAAAACGGCTACCGATTGCTTCATAAGGTCACTTCGACTTACTGGCCTAAAAGTATAAAGTTTAGCTGTAAACTATTCAAATCCTTCCCAATAAGTACGGATTTATAAGTCCGAACGATTACTACATCAAAGGTCTGGATATTTGTAGGTATACCAAACAAAAAACATATGAAATGAGCATGATCTTATTTAATCATAAAATCACCAAGCGGTGATGATTAAAAAAGATTATGCGAAAGCGAAGCGGTTACATCTTTTAAAAATTTCGTAATTGCTTCATTTTCAATTTATTACTAAATTTTTAAACACATGAAAGTTATCATAATTGGAGGAGGGATTGGGGGCTTAACACTTGCCAACACCTTACAAACACAGGGGATAGACTACGAAGTATACGAAGCGGCAGAGCAATTTTCACCAATAGGTGCGGGCATAATGTTGGGAATCAACGCCATGTTGATTTATCAAAATATTGGGCTGGCTCAAAGTCTCCGTTCAAAAGGGCATCAACTGGAAGCGGCACACATCACCAACTCCAACCTAAGTCCAATCAATAGTATGCCATTGAATACTTTTGCCGATGAATTGGGTGCAGACAGTATTACCATCCACCGGGCGGATTTAATTCAAATACTGTATAAAAATTTGGATCCTAAAAAGATATTTACTGGAAAAAAAGCCCAATATCTAGTCCAAAATAAAAACAATGCTGAAGTTTATTTTAGAGATGGTGATTACGCCGTTGGTGAGCTTGTGGTAGGTGCAGATGGAATTCATTCAGTCTTGCGTCAGCAACTTTTCCCTGATATTCAAAAGCGCTATTTGGGTCAAACTTGTTGGCGTGGCGTGGTAGACTTCAAACTATCAAGAGTTTTTCAAAACCAATTATTTGAAGCCTGGGGTCCCAATGGCCGCTTTGCTTTTGTAGCCCTTAATGATAAACAGGTTTATTGGTTTGCTGTGAAAACGGCCAACGCTGGTCAGCAAGACAATCCAAAAACCATCAAAAGTGAATTGTGCGAAAACTTTAAAATGTACAAAGGACCCTGTCAGCAACTAATCATGCAAACATCTAAAATTCTACGCAACGATATTTATGATTTAAAAACGCCAAAAACCTGGCATCAAGGTAGAGTTGTACTCTTGGGAGATGCCATCCATGCCGCCTCTCCTAATTTGGGCCAAGGTGGTGCACAAGCGATAGAAGACGCACATATGC
>CAXIDD010000643.1:0-3311 GCA_964021975.1 uncultured Saprospirales bacterium
CGGCGACCACCGAGATCTACACTCTTTCCCTACACGACGCTCTTCCGATCTGACCTTTATTGAGGTGTCTCTGAAATTTGGTATCGGTACCAACCAAGCTCAAAACCTTCGTTACCGTAAAGGGACCTTCAAAGAAACACCCGATTTTTATGGTGAGGTCGAAAGCTACGATTATGTAGTCAATCCATTTTTTTCAAGTTTCAACGGTGCTTTTCAGCTTAAATTATTATGGCAAATAGGGACACACCATCAGTTAGGCGTACGCGCAAATACCCGTTATTGGCTGACAGGCAAGGCAGGGGATACTTGGCAATACGCTCAGTTCGACATTGGTCCTTCCTATCAATATAGCTATCCGATTTTTAAGGGCCATATTCAGGCAGATGTTGATCTCCCTTTACTCGCTTATGTAGTACGACCAAATTACGGAGTTGACCCTTCTCTTTCTGATGAGACTAATTATTTCAAAGGGTTCCTCAGAACTGGTGCTTCTTGGGCTACTATCAACGAATTTATCAACCCTAATATCCGTGTGGGTTATTTACACCAATTCCAAAACGGCAAAGAATTAGGCGCTTATTACAAGCTGAGATGGACCTCTTTCCCGGAGCCACGCCCTGTACGCATTTTTGAGCATGGCTTTGACTTGGTCTATTTCTTTTAATTGCATGAGCAGCAGATCGTTCATTTCTTCAATAAAAAACATCCAATAATGAAAAATATAATCCTCCTCTTTTGTATTGTATCCCTAACGCTCACTAGCTGCCAAGAATTAGTTTTTGGCTTAGATTATGATAACAATCCGGAAGAAAACTTTGAATCTATGTGGACCGAATTTGATCAATTATATGGCTTATTTAGGCTAAAAAAAATTGACTGGGACAGCGTTTATCAGGTTTATCGTCCACAGCTTAGTACTCAATCTAGCGAAAGGGAACTCTATAATGTTTTAGTAGACATGATGACGCTTTTAAACGACAGTCATACAGGATTGTTACCCACCAACTCTGATCTACCCCAATTTCAAAGTGGCGAAGGCGGACGTATCCAACAAGTCGATGATTTTCATCTGGACATCGTAAAAGAAAACTATCTAAGCAAGCCTCGGGAAGCAGCACCTTTTACCTATGAGTATTTGACGGATGAAATTGGCTATTTATACATTGCCTATGAGCCAGGAGAAAAAACCATCGACAAACATATGCCAGAGGTACTGGATTACTTTAAAAACGCCAAAAGTCTAATCGTGGATGTACGCGTAAATACAGGTGGAGAAGATCGAGGCGGACAGGCTATTGCTTCTTATTTTACCGATCAAAAACGTCTGTATATGACTAGTTCTATCAAGAATGGACCTGGAAGAGATGACTTTACCACACCAGAGGAATGGTACATAGAGCCTAAACCCATTATTTTCGAAGGACCTCTTTATCTGCTTACCAATAGAAGTACGGTGAGCGCTGGAGAAACGCTAACGCTAGCCATGCGTAGTTTACCCCAATTGACCATGCTGGGAGATACGACTACTGGCGCTTTTGCTAATGCCATCACCAGAGAACTACCCAACGGCTGGCTCTATAGTATGAGCATCGGAGAATGGAGAGCTGCAGATGGTACTAGCTATGAAGGACAAGGCATCCCCCCAGATATTGTCATCCAAAATGCGCGCGAGGTACTTTTAACCGGTGTTGATCAGGCTTTAGAAAAAGCTTTAGAGTTGGCAAAAAATAATTAAAGAAAGTTTTGCTTTAAGTCTATAGCCGAAGTTTAAAAAATTCAGCTATCATCAGCATACAATTTTATAGTCGCAAAACGCAGACTCTACCAAAAGCTCCGGCAAAAGGTAGGGTTTGTTTGTTTTTAAAACTATCTTTGGCGTCGGAATAAAACAGTAGAAATATTCAGATGTTAATGAAGAATTAACAGCAGGTTCTTAGAAGTATCTTTATTTTTGCGGCACTATGAACAAAACTTACTTTATTATTGATTTTGATAGTACTTTCACTAAAATTGAGGGACTCGATTTATTGTGTGAGATTGTACTAGCCGATGATCCAAAAAAAGAACAGGTACTGAAGGAAATGCAAGACATTACCAACCAAGGTATGGATGGTAGTCTGGATTTCAGAACCTCTCTTTCCAGGCGATTGGACTTACTCCAACCCCACCGAAAGGATATTGAGCAACTAGCGGAATCACTGAAAAATTATATTTCCGCTTCTTTTCTACGCAATTCCGATTTTATTTTAGACCATAAAGAACAGGTCTTTGTCGTTTCCAATGGCTTTAAAGACTTTATTATTCCAGTCATTGAGCATTATGGCTTATTGCGAGAGCAAGTTTATGCCAACGAGTTCATCTATGATGATAAGGGGTATGTCATTGGGTTTAATGAAGATATTCCTCTTTCGGAGAGTGGAGGCAAACCCAAGGTTATTAAAGCATTGAATTTAACGGGTGAAGTCCTGGTTATTGGAGATGGTTACAATGATTTTGAAATAAAAAAAGAAGGATACGCTAGTAAATTTTATTTATTCACTGAAAACGTTCAGCGGGCTAAGGTTTTTGAAATCGCAGATCATATCGCGCCTAGTGTGGACGAAATATTATACGAACTGAAAATGAGTAGAGCATTATCTTATCCAAAGAATCGCATCAATGTTCTTTTATTAGAAGGTGTCCATAAAGATGCCATCGATATTTTTGAAAAAGAAGGATACAATGTCGAATACCTAGAAACAGCACTAAACGAAAAAGAGCTGTGCGAAAAAATTGTAGATGTCAATATTTTGGGTATCCGTTCCAAAACACATGTGACGGATAAGGTTATTCAATCCGCTAAAAGACTAATCAATATTGGGGCTTTTTGTATTGGGACCAATCAAATTGATTTAGAGTCCTGCAGTCGCAATGGAGTCACCGTTTTTAATGCCCCTTATATGAATACCCGTTCAGTGGTAGAATTAGCCATTGCTGAGATTGTCATGCTTGTCCGTAATCTTCCAGATAAGATCATGGCCATGCACCAAGGGAAATGGGAAAAATCAGCCAAAGGATCTAATGAAGTTCGCGGTAAAAAACTAGGAATCATTGGCTACGGTAACATTGGATCACAGCTATCCGTTTTGGCCGAAGGTATGGGACTAGATGTCTATTTCTATGACCTAGAAGATAAACTAGCGCTTGGTAACGCTACCAAATGTGATACGCTAGAAGAATTACTCAACACCGTTGATGTGCTCTCTTTACACATGGATGGTCGGGCCGATAATACGGACTTTTTCGGAGCAGAACAATTTGCCATGATGAAG
>CAXIDD010000644.1:0-3311 GCA_964021975.1 uncultured Saprospirales bacterium
CTGCGTCATAACCTCCAGCTGAATGTCCAAAAATCCCAACTCTAGAGGTATCTACCCAGCTATACTTTTGTCCTAGTTGCTTAATCGCCAAAACGTGGTCTTCCAGATTACCCCCCAGGTTTTTATAGGAATAATTGTGAAAAGCTTTGGACCTACCGGAGGAACCAAGGCCATCTACTTTGACTACTACAAAACCTAATTCGGCATAGGCTTGTAAGCCAAAAGCGTTGGAAAAGCTTTTTGGAAAAACCTGGGTATGTGGTCCTGTATAGCTGTTTTCGATTACCGGATAGGATTTGCTTGGATCAAAATTGGTTGGTTTCCAGACGGCCCCATAAATTGTTGTTTTCCCATCGCGGGCTATAGCTGTAAAAGTTTCTGGAGGGCTCCAATTTGTCAAGCCAGGCGTAGTGGCCTTACCCATTTCCATCAAGGTTTCACCAGATTGAGCATCCCGAAGTACCGTAGTTGTAGGAATATTTACAGCTGAAAAATTGTCTACAAAGTATTGACCATTGGGTGACAAATTGATTTGGTGGTGTAGATTTTCTTTAGTGAGCGATTTTATTTTTTCACCATCAAAAGAAATGCTATACAAACCTTGATGATATGGGTTTCGTCCTTCCTCTTTCCCTGAAGCTGTGAAAAATATCTGCTTAGATTTTTGATCAATTTTTTCAATATTATTGATGTAATATCCATCTTGAGTTAGCATCCGCTCCTCACCAGACTTTAGATTTAAACGATACAACTGTTGCCAACCACTTTTCTCTGATAAGAAAAATAAGTATCCACTTTCTTCGGCAAAATCATACCAAAATTCATCTATGTTAGTTGCACTTGATTCAGTGTATAAGGTTGTAAGCTTTTTGGTTTTTAAATCGAAAGAACTAATTGTATAATTTTGATACCCTCGAGTTGTCCATGCCAAAAACACCTTATCTGACTCGATAGATTCTATAACTTGAATTGCATTAATGTGCGTACTTCTGGGCAAACCAAATTTTATCTCCTCCCCTGTTTTTACATTAAAAACCACCGGCTCGTAATATACCATCGTAGTATCTCCTGGAGATCCTCGGTAATAGGACAATACCTGAGGTCGGTACAGCGAATCAATGCTCCAGTCGAGTAAATGCATTTTTCTGGCAGATCTTAAATCTACGATATTCGCAAAAATCCATTTGCTATCTTTCGACCATCGTACATTAAAATTATCGGGGCGATCTCCATTTTCACCTTTAATAATGTCTGCCCAACTCAAATAGGAAGCATATTCATAACCTTTCTCTCCTCTGGTACTCAGTTGCACTACTTCTTCAGTTTCCTCAGATTTGATAAAGAGATTAAAATCCTTGGTATAAGCCATCCATTTTTGATCGGGAGAGGCTTTTTCTTTTCTGTTTGCTTTAAGAGCTTTGGGAAGCTCCTTCAAAGTATAACTTGTTGTATTTAGTAAATAGTTTTCTCCTTTTACGGAAACCTCTAATTCTCTTGAGTTCTTATAAACAATATTCCCAAGCGGCAGATTATTCGACTTTATTTCATCGCCCAAAACCTCTGATAGTGAGCGAGCCAGTTTTTCGTGATCAAACAAAGGGGACTTGCTCCTCTCAAGGAGATTAATTTTGAGATATTGTTTCCCTTCAGGAGACTGGTGGATATACCACAGGCCTGAATTATCAGCAAACCAATTGGGCCGAATACTAAGATTAAATACCTTCTTGTTGTATAGGTTTTGACTAGTGAAGCCTACTGCACGCTCGTAATCTTCAATAGATATTTCGTCTTGAGTAAAACCAAAAACAGATGGCACCATTAAAAGGATTAAAAGAAGTCCTTTTAATGATAATCTTCGAGGTATAAACAATGTCATGACTATAGGTTTAGATGTTATGTTAACATTTCCAAGATGGTGATTTCTCCACCTTTATTTCATAGCTTTTTTCAAAGCCTCCATGCCGCCAACAATGGGTACTTGGAGCCTTGTACCGTCCAAGTCAACTGTTAATTCTGTTCCTGGGGCCGGCCAAAGTGTAAATTCTTTATCACTTGAAAAAATCATTAAACCAATTTGTTGACCTTTGGGAATGATCTGATCATCTGGCATTAATTTAAACGATACATCGTAAAATTTCCCTTTTTTCAGTGGCTCACTTTCCGTCATAGAACTATGGTTTTGGGGATCTGCCCAGCCTCTGGTGATAATATTATCTGTAATTTTTGAACGCCTTCCACTATTCCAAGGTAGGGAAACCAACCAAACCGATAGATTAGCCGCTGGTTTGTTACTAGCCACTCTTACACTTATAGTTGCTTCTCCAGAAATGTGTACATCTTCTGATAAAGTAGGCGTCACATATAGTAATCGGTGCTCCGTAAAGTCAGCCTGTGCTAAAGCTGATCCAGAAAAGGAGTAGTTGTCTATTAGCGTTTCAGTTCCTTGTTTATTTGGTCTTGTAGCACTCAAACTTCCTTTTTCTGGCGCACCAGCATTGAGGTATAAAGTTACATTTGATGCTTCCGGATTAGGATAATCTTCATACGCAGTTGGTTGATCTCTTTCATCATTTTCTCTAACGATCCAAGCACGCGCATCCTTTTCTACGCCGTTCTCCACACCGTGCAAATAGCGCGTAAACCAGCGATTCATCATAGACATTGGTGGAGGGCCTCCATGTCCATTCTGGTGGTAAAAAATTTGAGCAGGTAAACCTTTTTCTTTGGCTGCTTTATAAATTCTGTAACTGTGTTCTGGCATTACATTCCAGTCATTAAATCCATGGGACATCAATAAAGCCGCTTTCATGGGTTCCATATCATTGAGGTAATCCCGTCCAGCCCAAAAGTCGTTATAGTCACCAGTGATTCTATCCATTCCATTTTTCATCTCCGTATCTCTGACGGTTTTGTTGTTGTAAGGACGTTTGGATTCATCCCCGCTGTGTATAAAATCATATAAAACATCAATATCTTCGCCTAGATAGCCTCCGGGAGACCTAACCAAGCCATTAGACCGATAGTAGTGGTAATAAGAAGTATTTGGAGCAATCGGGATGATCGCTTCTAAACCTTCAACGCCAGTAGTAGCTGCAGCTAAAGGAATCGTTCCATTGTAAGAAGTACCGGTCATACCAACTTTTCCAGTTGACCAAAAAGCAGTAGTGGTTTCGGTTCCATCGATCTCATTATAACCTGGTCTACGTCCACATAACCATTCGATGACCGCTTTGGGAGCAAGCGATTCGTTGTCGCCACCTACAGTTGGTGCCCCTTGAGAAAGGCCCGTTCCTGGAGAAGAAGAATGGACG
>CAXIDD010000645.1:0-3293 GCA_964021975.1 uncultured Saprospirales bacterium
CTTTAATATCGGTTTTTCTATCTATTTTTATGTCATTACAAACATATGAGCTTCTTAGACTTATTGCACTACTTTAAGTTGCAAACTAGAGGCCATATTTTGAAAACGTTTCCACTTGGCTTGGCTTCCAAATTTGTAAAAGTGCTGACCATCAATTGTTGGAAACTTTAAGGGCACAGATAAGCGCGTCCCATCTTCCGAATAATCAATCCATTGCAAGGCTACAATAATAGGTTGCTTAAACTGAAGTTCATATTTTTCTAAATCAATAAGCTGCCATCCAGTAGCTTTATTTTCAAGCGTAAAAATGATATCTTCTTGTTGTAATACCTGATCAGGTTTTCCTTTTTTTTCAGAATAGATGTTGACCCGAAATTTAATGCTTGAAAAGTTGTTTTGATTGATGTAAAAACGTAAGCTTTGAACTTGGTAGGCTTGTTTATTAAACTTAAAACGTCGGCCGATTTCAGCACCTAGGTTTTGATTTTTTTGGGTAGGAAGCGAAAAATTGACACTAAGTTTAGTATCTAATTTTACTTTCCCATTCCAATCTGAAATGGGCCCATCCGGTGTGATCGTAATGGTTTCAAAGGTCAAAAAATCATCCTCCAATTTTAGGATAGAAGGAGCTGATTTTCTGAAATTTGAAAGCAGAAAAGTTTGACTTTTATAACCAATAGCAGAAAAACGTAAACGAAGCGTATCGCTAAGGTTGGCATCCAAGTACAACTCAAAACTTCCATCTTCTTTAGAAACGGTGCCAATCGCTTCGTTGACGATGCCAATATTGACGTACGGGATGGCTAATTCCTTTTCATCAAGCACTTTTCCTTTAAATAATTGACTGGATTGCGCTAAGAGAAGACCACCATTTAGGAAGCAGATTAGGGTGATTAGTATTTGTTTGTTCATTTAAAAGGAGTTTGGATCAATTTAATAAAAGAAGTTGAATACTTGATCTAAATTACTATTTAAGGTGTTAAGGGGATATGGAAAAATTAAAATTAATTTACGTTTACGATGCTTTATGTGGCTGGTGTTTTGGTTTTTCACCAGTCATGAGTGCTTTTGCTGAAAAGCATGAGGCAGATATAGAAGTGCAGGTTGTATCAGGAGGAATGATTAGAGGAGAACGGATTGGCCCAATTGGAGAAGTCGCTGCTTATATTAAAGATGCCTATAAAACGGTTGAAGATTCTACTGGTGTTAAATTCGGAAAGGCATTTTTAGAAGATGTATTGGAAGAAGGATCAACCGTATTCACCTCGATTCCCGCTTCTGTTGCTTTGTCTGTTTTTAAAACCATAAAACCTGAGGCGAGCCTAGCCTATGCTGCTGATTTACAAGAAGCCATTTACGTAGATGGGATTACCCCTGAAGATTTTGAGGCCTATGCAGCAAGAGCCGCTAAATATGGAATCGATCCAGAAAAGTTTGTTGAAATGATGCAGCAAGATACTTTTATCGCAATGACAGAAGAAGATTTTGCATTAGCACAACAAATGGGCGTTAATGGTTTTCCAACGATCATCTTACACAATGGAGAAAAAGCCGTGATGATGGCGAGAGGCTATTTACCGATGGAGCGACTAGAAAGCAACTACAGCCAAGCCAAAGCGGTATTATTGGATGCCTAAGAAAGTAAAAAAAAACCAGGCGAGAAGGCTCGCCTGGTCAATAAAGATGTCACTCGTTTTTAGGGATTACTGGATAAAGTTCATGGGATTAATTTGCTATTTTTTGCCCTCCCTAGCGTGACTGTGCTTTAAATAATTTTTGGTGTATGACATAGCCACCGATTTCAACTCGAATCAAGTACAGTCCTTCTGGAAGCTCACTGACGTTCAATTCTGTCATGCCTTCGTAGCGAGGTGTCATTACCTGGCCATTGGTAGTCAGAATTTGAAGTGCGTCAATGGGTACTCCAAATCGATTCTCAATATGGACCATTTCCGTGCTAGGGTTTGGATAAACGAGCATCCCAGCCTTCAGATCAATTAAACCATAACGCTTATCCGCTTCCGGAAGCACTTGGAAGGTAGCCATTGTATTCAGACCATTCAAATTAACAACTTGCTGGTTGGCATGTACCCCAAAACCGTGCTGTACTCTAAGTTCTGTATTATGTCTTCCGACAATGTCATCTCGAATACCTCGGAAGTAGGCAACTACACCATAGCCATAAACTTCGTTTTTATCCGTCCGGGTCAAGGCAATATCAATTTGACCATCCTTTTGGAAGGTATAATCTAGCGTAGCCATGTTAACGCCGGGCTCACCAAGCCAACTGGTTGGGTAAACGATTTCTACTTTATTTGGATCAATAATCGATGGATCAAACTCCACTGTAAAGGCCACACCGTATAGATCAGATAAAGGCATATCCTCTGAACCTAATACAATAGGGATATTGAAATAGGTGCTATTCGGTAAACTATCTATGCTCGACGGATCAAAGAAAAGAGGTGGTGCATTGTCAGTATTCGGTAGTGCAGGCACTTCCTTAGGTGTGCCGTGGGTCTGACCATAATTGGTGATAATTACCTCAATATCTTTTTCATCAACTACACCGTCGCCATTACAATCTGCGTGCTTCAAATCCGGTCCAAAGCTCGTGAATCGACTGCCCCAATCTATAGCAGCAGTTGGTGTCCAAGTATCTGCAATATTGGTTCGAGAGGGACCTTGATTTCCCCAGGCAAAACCAAGACTTAACAAATCTATATGGTTGGCTTTATTGTCGAGATTGGCATCACCTGGCCAGACGTCTTCATCATCTTCACATTCCTTAATAGACTCTATTCTTACAGGAATGACACAGTTCGGATTGCGAACATCGAGTATTTCTAATGTTCGTTCATTTCCAAGCTCATCAAAAAAGAATGGGCCGATTATTAAACTTCCATCAGGTCTTCTTTCTAAAATCGGATAAGCAATATCTCCTTCAACAATAAGGTATTGATCCAAATCAAAGGTATCCCAATCTGCTTTAATACCCAATAGGTAAACAGAGTCTGGATAGCATTCCGCCACGTAAGCTTTTGCTTCTGTAATAGAACATGGAATACATTCTGGGAATTGTACAAATACCCTGGTACAACAACGCTTATCAGCCGTACATACTCCAAGGAATGGCGTATCACCTGAAACCGAGACTCGTTCGACTTTTAGTGGAAGGTCACCATATTTGAAGCTTTTAATTTTTTCGCCTGCTGCATTCAGTAGAATAAATTCATCATCTTTTTCCCCTTCATACTTGAAGTCGACCAATATTTCATAACTACCATCTGGAT
>CAXIDD010000646.1:0-3280 GCA_964021975.1 uncultured Saprospirales bacterium
ATAAAGGTACAGCATTGGTAGCTTGGTACAATTCATCAACCTGCTCAAAGGTCTGGGCAACGGTTGGGAAAGCATTGGCTAATTCTTTACCCATGCCAACGTATTGCGCTCCTTGTCCCGCAAACAAAGCCACCACTTTATTGGTGTTGACATCAATTCCTGATGGTCGATAATAGATTCCTTTTGGATGCTCCCAAGCTTCGGATGAAAAGCCTTGTTTACTAGCGGTTTGCAGTAAAGCTATACAGTCTTGCTCCGAACGTGCTACAAAACCTACCCGCGCATTTTGCTGAATCAATGGACTGTTTTTGCTTTCGGCAACTAATGCTTTGAATATCTTCTCGCTTTCAGCTCCATTTAATTGATTCAAAATATCTCTGCTAAGTTGAATCAACTCAGCTGGAGTAGATGCTTGCAGGATTACCGTTTTGTAAGGCTCGTGGAGACGATAATGCGTGTTTCCATTACCTTGATATTCTTCCATGGTAATGTGCACGTTGATGCCTCCAAACCCAAAAGCACTTACCCCAGATCGTCTTGGATGCCCGTTCTTTAACCACGGACGCGCTTCGGTATTGATGTAAATGGCGGAATCTTTTATATTGAACTTCGGATTGGGTTTTGCTACATTAATAGTTGGAGGCAACACCTTATGGTGCAAAGCTAAAACGGCCTTTATGATTCCTGCTGCACCAGCAGCAGATTTGGTATGACCAATTTGGGATTTTACAGAACCTAGTGCAATGTGTTGTTTTTGAGGATTATTAGCTCCAAATACCATTTGCATGGAAGTGAACTCCGTAGGATCTCCGGCACCAGTGCCTGTCCCGTGGGCTTCTAGCAAACCTACCGTTTCTGGTGCGTAACCAGCATCTTCGTAGGCTCGGTTCATAGCCAATGCCTGGCCGGATGGACGCGGGGCGTATACGGACTTAAAACGACCGTCACTGGAAGTACCGACTCCTTTGATAACCGCATAAATTTGATCTTGGTCTCTTTCGGCATCTTCTAGCCTCTTCAAGACCAACATGCCAATGCCTTCACCAATCAACATACCATCTGCTGCCTCACTAAAAGGACTGATGTTACCCGACTTCGAAAAGGCAGGCGTTTTGCTAAAAGACATATACATAAAGGGAGAGTTATCCGTATCCACTCCACCCGTCAACATCATATCACAACGGCCTTCTACTAATTCGCTTAGGGACATTTTGATGGCGCTTAAAGAAGCAGCACAGGCCGCATCAACAACACTGTTGATGCCACCTAAATCAAATCGATTGGTGATCCGACCGGAAATTACATTCCCTAAAAGACCAGGGAAGGAATTTTCATTCCAACCGACATAAGCACTTTTCATTTTCTCAACAATCTTGGGGATATCTTCTTCCGCGATGCCACTTGCCCGCAAAGCTCTTTCCCAAATTGGGTATTGCAAACGAGACATTAAGGGCGTGATAAGTTTTTGTCCACCTCCGACTCCAAGTAGTACCCCCGTTTTTTCTTTAAGCGCTTTAGTGAATTTTTCGGAATTTCTACCGTAGCCAGCATCTTCAAAGGCATCTCTGGCTGCTACGAGCCCAAGTAGTTGTGAGGCATCTGTGACTTCCAAAATATTGGGTGGAAGACCAAATTCCATCGGGTTGAAATCGATCTCTGGTAAAAAACCACCTCGTTTACAATAAGTCTTATCAGGAGCGGTCATATCCGCATCGTAGTAGTCATCAATTAGCCAACGACTTGGAGGGACATCTTTAATACTATCTCTAGATTGAATGATGTTGGTCCAATATTCTTCTATGTTTTTAGCGTCTGCAAACATCGCTGAGACTCCTATAACGGCAATCGGGGTTTTCTTTAGGGATGAATTTAAATTCATTGAAATAATCTGTTTATCCTTTGTGATTTAAGTCTTATCTCTTGAGTCAGGGCTCATATTTGAACCATGAAAAGTTCTTCTTGAATGTGCAGTAATTTAATTCCTTTGTCTGTACATAGACCTCTTAAATAGGGGACCATAATCCCCAGAGTCAATCTTTTTTTGCTAAATTCAGTTACTGGGAATAGTTCATTATCCTTTAGCAGTTTCAATAATTTCAGTACTGTTTTTACAACCACTTCCACATCCATGTTTTCTGGAAAAATGCCATCCTTGATCCCTGCCTTGGCAAGATCTATTAGTTGCTGATGAGCATAATTGCCATTGGCTACATAAGACTTGTGTAATAATCCAGGGTAGTAATGAATGATGTCACTAAAAAAATTAGGATTGACTTGATGGGAGCGACGGACAATTTTTTGATGCAAATGCCCCATGGCTTCAATCACATTGTCAGATGATTTAATGAGCTCCTCGTTTTCTGCCCGCACTTTGGCATTGTAGACATCCAGACAAGCTTTTAATAAGGTTACTTTATCTTCGAAGTGGCTGTAAATGGTTCGCTTAGAAGTGCGTAATTCCTTTACAATTCGATCGATTGTAATGGTTTTTACCCCGTTCTGCATGAACAATTTTGTAGCGGTTTCGATGATAAGGTCCTTCGTAATCATGTTGATATTCAGCTCGATTGATACTGATGGTAATATTTTAGTTTCAAAAGTACCAAACAAAGAAAAGAAGATATTTTTAATTTCCAATGACTTTGGCTTATTATTACTTTGATTTGACGATAATAAGCCAAAGAAAAAATGGACATTAACATTTTCCGTAGCCAAACCGGGCAATTACAACAATCATTTACACAATTGCTAGCGCAGTTGCCTAAGTCTTTACATGCAAGAGCACTCCGGTATAAATCGGAGCAAAGTGCGCTTAATTATGTCATTGGTCGATTGTTACTGAAGCGTGGGCTTGAATTTTTTGGGCTTGATAATGATTTGGAGCAAATGGAGTTTCAAAAAAATGGAAAGCCTGTTTTAGCCGAAATTCATTTTAATATTGCTCATACAGATCAGGAGGTCATTTGTGGCTTTTCAAAAGAAGGGTCGCTAGGTCTTGACTTAGAAAAAATCAAGCCGATAGATTTCGGAAATTTCACTGCCTTGTTTTCCCAAAAAGAATGGACGATTATCAAGAGTGCTGCGGATCCTATTCGTACATTTTATTGGTTTTGGACACGTAAAGAAGCGATCATTAAAGCACTGGGGCGGTCATTAAATTTTTTGCACCAAATTGAATTGGATGCCTCTTCTGACCAATTTATCACAGATGGGAAACCCTGGTTTTTAAGAGATATGATTGCGGAGCAGAATTTTGTAGGGGCGGTTTGTTGTGAAGCCC
>CAXIDD010000647.1:0-3279 GCA_964021975.1 uncultured Saprospirales bacterium
GGGCATACAACCCAAAACACCTGGTTTTGATATTGCAATTATCAAACCTCAAATGAGTAAATTAAAAAACAGCACCATTACGGTACCGACCCTAAAGGGAGCAATCAAAGGAAAATACCAATTTGTTAACCGAAGACTTCAGAAATACACCATTGAGATTCCTGCGAATATGGTTGCAGAATTTAAACTGGTAGATACAGCCGGAAAAGAGGTCAAATTAAACGGCAAATCGGTAAGTACCGCATTTGGCACTATTCGCCTGTTACCAGGCGTGAACCAAATTGACTTAGTCATTAATTCATTTTAAACAACGGGTATTTAATCTTTAAGAATAAAGATTGCTCACAAATACAAGTTGTATTAAAAATTTGAAATATAATAAACAAACAATAACTAATTGCCATGGCTTTAAAAACCTTTAAAAATGTAGAATACCTGTGGGACGAAGCTAAAGCGGCCGAGCTGTCCGGAGACGAAGTTGCCCTCTTTCTATATCGTTCAAACATTTTAGGTGCTGACTTACGCATCACGAATTACGGCGGTGGAAACACCAGTTGTAAAACCATTGAAACAGATCCTTTGACGGGAGAAGAAACCGAAGTCATGTGGATTAAAGGGTCGGGTGGAGACATTGGAACTTTAACCAGAGCAGGAGTGGCTGGTTTGTATACCGACCGCCTAAGGGCATTAAAAAATAGATATCGTGGACTAGAACACGAAGATGAAATGGTGGGTTTGTTTTACCACTGTATATACGACCTAGATAGTCGGGCCCCTTCTATTGACACACCCCTACATGGCTTATTGCCATTCAAACATATTGATCATTTACATCCAGATGCTTTAATTGCTATTGCTGCTGCCGAAGATAGTCAAGCGATTACCAAAGAGATTTGGGGCGATACGATGGGCTGGGTGCCCTGGCAAAAACCAGGTTTTGATCTGGGCTTACAATTAGAAAAATGCTTGGCGGATAATCCAGGAATTAGAGGCATTGTGCTAGGTGGCCATGGTTTATTTACCTGGGGAGACACTTCCTATGAATGTTATATAAATAGTTTAGAAGTCATCGAAGAGGCTTCCCTGTATATTGAAAATAGACTTGGTAAAAAAGGTCCCGTTTTTGGTGGCCAAAAAGTAGAAAGTCTACCCCAAGATAAACGTAGAAAACAGGCTGCGAATCTTGCTCCTCTTTTAAGAGGCTTATGCTCCAGTGAAAAACGGATGGTCGGGCATTTCACAGACGATGAAAAGGTCTTACAGTTTATCAATAGTCATGATTTATCTAAACTAGCACCACTCGGTACTTCTTGTCCCGATCATTTCTTGAGAACCAAAATCCAACCATTGGTTTTGGAATTAACCGCAGATGCAGACCTAAGTGACTTAGATCAAATTAAAACACAAATCACACCCGCATTTGAGCAATACCGCCAGGAATATGCCAATTACTATGAATCCTGCAAACATGCCAACAGTCCAGCTATCCGGGATCCTAATCCAGTAGTTATTTTGTATCCAGGAGTGGGGATGTTCACATTTGCAAAAAATAAACAAACGGCTAGAGTAGCCAGTGAGTTCTACCTCAATGCCATCAATGTGATGCGAGGTGCAGAAGCCATCTCTAGCTATACTGCATTATCGAGACAAGAAGCTTTCAATATTGAATATTGGTTATTAGAAGAAGCCAAACTACAACGCCAACCACCTGAAAAACCGTTATCTCGAAGAGTGGCCGTAATTACTGGAGCGGCTGGAGGAATTGGTAAAGCCATTGCAGATAAATTTGCAGCAGAAGGTGCTACCGTAGTATTAACAGATATTTCTGAAGACCGATTAAAGGAAGCTAACCAAACTTATAAGCGAGATGTCTCTACCTATGCGGTTTGTGATATTACAAAAGAGCTGGACATCTCGAATGCTTTAGAAAAGGCTTCTTTAGAATTTGGAGGCGTAGATATTATAGTCCATTCTGCCGGATTAGCCATTTCAAAGCCTTTATCGGATCATACGACGAATGACTGGGATCTACTTCAAAACGTATTGGTTAGAGGACAATTTTTAATGGCTAAAAAAGGAGCAGCCATTATGGAGACGCAAGGACTCTCTGGTGACATCATTAACATAGCGTCTAAAAACGGATTGGTTTCCGGACCTAATAATGTTGGCTATGGAACCGCTAAAGCAGCTCAACAACATATGACGAGGTTACTGGCCGCTGAGTTGGCAAAAGAAAAGATCAGAGTCAATACCGTCAACCCAGATGGTGTGATTGTAGGCAGCAAAATATGGGAAGGTGCATGGGCCGAAGGAAGAGCCAAAGCCCACGGAATTTCTGTTGAGGAATTACCTGCTCACTATGCCAAACGCAACCTGTTGAATGAGATTATTTTACCAGAAGATATTGCCAATGGTGCCTTTGCCCTCGTTGCTATCCTGGATAAAAGTACAGGGAATACCATCAATGTTGATGGCGGAGTTGCCAATGCTTTTGTTAGATAATCTAAGTTTCATATATTTTGTTGGATCGGGTTTTTTAATCGGCCCGATCCACTTTTAATACTTGTAATATGCGGATTACTAAAGAACAATTGAATTCCCTTAACCAAGGAAAAATAAAAGGACACCAAGATCAATTCAGATTCCTACGAGATCAATTGGAGAATAAAGGGATCAATGTAGAAAATGTTTTACAAAAAATACAAGATTTTCAAGTGGCTATCCCCAGCTGGGCACTAGGAGCAGGCGGTACTAGATTTGGACGTTTCTCCTACGGTGGAGAGCCCGGAAATTTAGAAGAAAAAATCAAAGACGTCGGGATTATTCATACGCTAACTCAAGCAGCAGGAGCCGTCTCTTTGCATATTCCTTGGGATATCCCTAAAGATCCAAATGCGATCAAAGACCTAGCAGATTCTTACGGCATTCTGTTTGATGCCGTCAATTCGAATACTTTTCAAGATCAAGAAAACCAGGCTCATAGTTATAAATATGGCTCTTTATGCCATACCGACGAGCGCGTACGTGATCAAGCTATTGAGCACAACCAAGCGGTCATTGATACAGGTGTTGCCTTAGGGTCTAAAAGTCTAACAGTATGGTTAGCAGATGGCTCTTCCTTTCCGGGGCAATCTAATTTGAGGAACGCCTTGCGCAATACCCAGGATAGTCTACAAAGCATCTACAGCCACCTACCAGAGGACTGGAAAATGTATATAGAATACAAGCCCTATGAGCCCAATTTTTACAGCACTGTAATCCAAGATTGGGGGACGTCTT
>CAXIDD010000648.1:0-3275 GCA_964021975.1 uncultured Saprospirales bacterium
CGAAGCTTGTATTTTTTTAATTCGTTTAGAGCCAAAATCGCGTAGAATGCCCAGTAAAGTGCTTGAATTTGCAAAAGAATCTGATAATCCTCTAAAAATTGAAGATAATCGGCTAGATTGTTAGGAAGAGTTACTAGAAGTTGCCCTAAAAATATAGGCCCAGAAATAAGTAGAACATAAATGATTAAGGGACTGTAGTGTAGCCAATAGATTTTACGCTTTTCAGGGAGGTCTCTATAAATGCTTTTTACATACCAATAGATGGTTGGACCCAAAATAAAACCAACAGCATCTGCAATGATAAAGGTTAGTTGTGTTAAGAAGGAAATATTGTTTTCTTCGCTGTAATTATGGATACAAACAAAAAGCAATACAATAAAAATCAGATTCAAATAAGCACTTCGCTTAGCCTGCGGTTTTTTAAAATTTACCAGTAAAATAACGGCAGTAAGCGTTATACCGGCACTCAGGATAAAATTAAAAAGGAGTTGCATACACTAAATAACTTCTGAAGGATGATTTTTTAAATTCAAATAGCTTCTTAAAATAGAAAACTAGTGAAAATAATTCTAAGCGCCCTAATACTTTTAAGTTTTACCAATTGTACCACCAAAGAAGTAGACGCACAACATTTATTTTATTTGCACGGTAGAATTATTGAGTTACAAGGTATTCAGGCTGTTAGTCCTCAGTTTGGTCCATATGAATATGAAAAAATAATAGACTCATTAAGAACTATTACAAGTAATATTCATGCTGAAGTACGTAAAGATCCAGTAGATTTTTTTGCTTTTTGTACGCGCGTTTCAGGAGAAATTGACCGACTAATCTCCGAGGGTGTAGAACCTCAAAACATTACGGTTTTAGGTGCCTCCAAAGGAGCTGTAATGGCTATCTCATGATAACCCCAATCCAATCAATTATGTCTTACTGGCAGCCAATAATGATGCTATCGAACGGACGAATGATTGGTCTTTAAATGGCAGGGTCTTAGGCATCTATGAAACATCAGATCAACTTGCAGGAAAAAACTATGATTATTGGGTTGCTCGCTCCGAACAAATCCTAACTTTTGAGCAAATTGAATTGAATACAGGTTTGGGCCATGGCTTTATTTATCAACCCTTGCCCGAGTGGCTAGAACCCCTAAAAAGATGGATGCAATAAATGCAAATTTGATCAATTCAAGGTTTGAAATCAGTCAAATCATCCTAATTTAGCTCCTTTTAGCAACTTTTCTTAAAGAATCGACTGATAGCATCTATATTAGACTCAATTTGAACAAAAACTCAATTATGAAAAATAGTTGCCTTTTACTTTTATTACTTGCTCTATTCTTTAGCTTGCCAGCACAGGCGCAAATTCCTAAACCTTCTGATGTCTTTGGATTCGAAGTAGGTGCGGACTATAAATTGGCCGATTATGATCAAATGCTGGATTATTATGAAAAGCTTGATGCTTCTACTGACCGGGTGAAAATGATCGAAATTGGAAAATCTGTGATGGGGCGTCCAATAAAGCTACTCTTTATTTCTAGTGAGGAGAACATGAAATCACTGGATAAATGGAGAGAAATTAGTGAAAAACTATCTCGTGCACGTATCTCCGATGAAGAGGCACAAACCTTAGCGGATGAAGGTAAAGCCATCGTTTGGTTTGATGGTGGTATGCACGCCACGGAAAGAGCCCACGCACAAATGACTTCTGAGTTGATGTGGCGCATCGCTTCCGAGGAATCTAAGGAAATGCAAAAAATTAGAGATGAAGTGATCACGCTGGTTGTGCCCGTTATCAATCCGGATGGAGTAGATATCGTAGTAGATTGGTACAAGCAAAACTTAGGAACTCCATGGGAAACCACTGGACCTCCGATCTTATACCAAAAATATGTTGGTCACGATAATAACCGGGATTGGTTCATGAATAACATGCCTGAAACCAGGGCTGCTACTCAAGTGTTGTACAATGAATGGTATCCACAGATTGTCCACAACCACCACCAAACTTCTCCTTCTTGGGCTCGGATTTTCTTACCACCCTTCCGCAGTCCAGTGAACCCGAATATTCACCCTGGTATTACAACGGGTGTGAATTTGGTTGGTACCGCAATGGCCAACCGTTTTGCCATGAAAAAGATGCCTGGAGTTATCTCTGGTACTGCATTTAGTATGTTTTGGAATGGAGGGATGCGTACTACGCCTTATTATCATAACCAGATCGGTATTTTAACAGAGGTTGCGCACGCTACACCGACACCAAGATTTTACGATCCCGCTAAGAAACCTAAAAACGTAGGTAGAAAACCTTCTAACGGTACGGAGATTTTTTACCCTTATCCTTGGGAAGGCGGGGAATCCCATTTCCGTGATGCCGTGGATTATATGTTGACTGCTTCTATGGCAGCATTGGATTTAGCTGCTGATAAAAAAGATGAATTCCTGTACAATATCTACGATATGGGACGGGATGCCATCGAAAAAGAGGATGCTGCTTTTGCTTATATTATTCCAAAAGATCAATGGAATCCAAGTGAAGCCCGCAATTTGACCAATATCTTAATGCAAGGTGGACTAGAAGCACACCAGGCAGATAGTGATTTTGAAGTTGATGGTACCAAATACGAAGCAGGAAGTATCATTTTATACGGTGCACAAGCTTTCCGTCCTTACTTGATTGACTTAATGGAGAAACAAGATTATCCAGATCAGTTTCTTTATCCAGGCGGACCACCTCAGCCACCTTATGATTTAGCTGGTTGGACACTACCCATGCAGATGGGCGTGACGGTAGATCGAATTGATGAAGCATTCAAAACTTCTGCAAGTCGTTTAACTCAAAAATTAAAGGCAGATCCGGGTATGGTTACCGGTAAAGGGAATGTAGATTATGTATTCTCTAACCAAGATAATATCAGCGCATTAGCCGTTAATCGTTTACAGAAAAGCGGATATACCGTCAGTCAGGTAATTGAAGATCATGGTGATCAAATGGCTGGTTCCTTCCTGGTGGCAGGACAAAGAAATCTTCAAAAAGAACTGCAAGGCTTAAGTGAGGAATTGGGCCTTGATTTTAAAGCAGGAGAGGTTCCAGCGTCAAAAGTAAAAGAACTTGCACCGATTAAGCTTGGCCTTTATAAATCTTGGCAAGCCAATATGGATGAAGGTTGGACACGTTGGGTACTAGAACAATTTGAATTTGATCTGGACACCTTACACAATAAAGATATTCAGCAAGGAGACTTATCTCAATATAGCGTTATTATTTTCCCATCTCAG
>CAXIDD010000649.1:0-3268 GCA_964021975.1 uncultured Saprospirales bacterium
GAGCATTTTTTTAAAGGGAAAAATGCAGATTTACAGGAAGCACGTAAGTTTAATTATTGCCCGATCCTTCGTAAGGATTTTATTATTGATGAATACCAGTTGTACGAAGCTCGATCTATTGGTGCAGATGTGATTTTACTGATTGCAGAATGCCTGGATAGAGGACGATTAAAAGCATTGGCTAGGAAAGCACAGGATCTGGGAATGGAAGTATTGATGGAAGTACATTCAGAAGAACAATTGAGTAAGGCCAATGAGTTTGTCGACATCATTGGGGTGAACAACCGAAATTTACACGATTTCTCCGTCAGTATCCAAACTTCGATTGATCTCTTCTCAGTTATACCGAATGATTTTGTGAAAATTTCAGAAAGTGGTATCAGCGATCCTAATGCCATTATTCAATTAAAAGAAGTTGGTTTTCAAGGATTTTTAATTGGAGAGTACTTTATGCAAGCTGATGAACCACATCGCAGATGTCAGGAATTTATTGCAAGAGTCAATGATATGGAAATGACCTATAAACACGGAATAGCATGATGCAAGTAAAAGTGTGTGGTATGCGGGAACCTCAAAACATAACCGCCTTATTAGAGCTGCCGATTGACTTTATCGGATTAATTTTTTACTCCAAGTCAAAAAGATATGTAGGTAAGGATACAACACTACCTCAATGGATTATTGAGCACGAGGAGCGCTTTGGGTTGATTAAAAAAGTAGGGGTTTTTGTGAATGCGGGTATTGATGAGATTTTGAATGCAACCCACGATTATCACCTAGATTATATCCAGTTGCATGGTGCAGAGTCTCCTGAGTACTGTCAGGAATTGCGTTTGCTTTGGAGTGCAAGCAGCGTTCGAGAAGCAAAACTTATCAAAGCATTTTCAGTAGATGAAAAGTTTGATTTTACCAAGGTTGCTGCTTATGAGCCTCATTGCTCGTTTTTTATTTTTGATACAAAAGGCGTTGATTATGGTGGTAACGGGCTACAGTTTGATTGGTCACTTTTAAGCGCTTATGAAGGAAATACTCCTTTCTTGTTAAGTGGAGGAATTGGCCCTGATAGTGTAGAAGCGCTTCAAAAAGTAACACATCCTTTACTTTTTGGGGTAGATATCAATAGTAAATTCGAAACAGAGCCCGCTAAAAAAGACATGACAAGTGTGGCCACTTTTGTGAAAGCAGTCAAAACGATTTAAAATATTAAACAATAAGAATCATGATCGCAGTTGATGAAAGAGGATATTATGGGGAGTTCGGTGGTGCTTATATTCCCGAAATGCTCCATCCTAATATTGAAGAAATAACTAAAGAATATAATTTAATCTGGAAGGACCCAAGCTTCCAAAAAGAGTTTAGAAGTCTATTAAAAGACTATGTAGGAAGACCTACGCCACTTTATTTTGCCGAACGGCTTTCAGCTCATTACAAGACCAATATCTATCTGAAAAGAGAAGATTTATGCCATACTGGTGCACATAAGATCAACAATACCATTGGTCAGATCTTGTTAGCAAAACGTCTGGGTAAAAACCGGATCATTGCAGAGACTGGAGCTGGGCAACATGGGGTAGCAACGGCTACGGTATGTGCCCTGATGGGGATTCAGTGTATCGTGTATATGGGAGAAGTAGACATCGCACGACAAGCTCCAAATGTATCTCGGATGCGGATGCTAGGCGCCGAGGTACGTCCCGCAAAAAGTGGAAGCCGTACGCTGAAAGACGCAACCAACGAAGCCATTCGGGATTGGATCAACAATCCGGTAGATACGCACTATATCATTGGTTCTGTAGTTGGACCACATCCTTATCCAGACATGGTGGCACTATTTCAATCTGTTATCAGTGAGGAGATTCAGTGGCAGTTGGAAGAAAAGACAGGGAAAAAGGATCCTGATGCAGTCATCGCATGTGTTGGAGGTGGTAGTAACGCCGCGGGCGCTTTTTACCATTACCTGAATAAGCCAGAAGTTCGGTTAATTGCCGTAGAAGCCGCAGGTTTAGGAGTAGACTCTGGAGAATCTGCTGCTACCAGTGTATTGGGAACCAGGGGTATCATTCACGGCAGTCGCACTTTATTAATGCAAACACCAGATGGCCAAATTGTGGAGCCTTATTCTATTTCTGCTGGTTTGGATTATCCTGGAATTGGACCAATGCACGCGCATTTGATTGCCTCCGGAAGGGCCGAAGCCGTAAGCATTACCGATTCAGATGCGCTGAAGGCGGCCTATTTCCTCTCTAAAATTGAAGGAATTATTCCTGCTCTAGAAACGGCACATGCTTTTTCTGCTTTGGATCAAATCAAATATAAAGCATCAGATACCATTGTTATCAACCTTTCCGGAAGAGGCGATAAGGATCTAGAAACCTATATCAAACACTTCGAATCCTTTAACGAAGGATAAGAAAATATAGGAATTGTAATTCATTATTTCAACAACTCAATAATTGAATGAAATGAACAGAATAATCGAGCTGTTTCAGCAAAAAGATAAAGATATCCTGAATATTTATTTCACCGCAGGTTATCCAAAAAAAGAGGATACTACTAAGGTGATCCTGGCTTTAGATGAAGCTGGTGTCGATCTGATTGAGATAGGTATGCCCTATTCTGATCCACTGGCAGATGGCCCTACGATCCAAGAAAGTGGAACACAGGCGATTGAAAACGGGATGACTATGGATCTCCTTTTTGATCAAATTGCGGAGGTCCGTAAGCAGACTCAAATACCACTAGTATTGATGGGTTACTTCAACCAAGTCATGCAATACGGGGAGCAGCGGTTTTTTGAAAAAGCCAAAGCTGTTGGTATTGACGGACTTATTTTGCCTGATTTGCCAGTTTTTGAATATGAATCGATTTATCGAAATATGATCGAAGCGCAAGGCCTTTCCATCAGTTTCCTAATTACACCGCAGACCAGTGAAAACCGGATTCGTCAGATTGATGAATTGACCAAAGGGTTTATTTATATGGTTTCGAACTCTTCCATTACTGGAGCTAAATCTGGGATTTCAGAAGAGCAATTGGCTTATTTTCATCGGATTAATGCCATGCAATTACAAAACCCGCGCCTGATTGGTTTTGGTATTTCGGACCATGCAACTTATCGGACGGCTTGTGATTATTCGAATGGTGCGATTATTGGTTCGGCCTTCATTCGGACTTTAGCTAAATCTTCGGACGTTCGGCAAGCAACCTTAGATTTTGTCCGTATGGTAAAGGACAACCAGACCGTAGGCGTTTAAAGTGCCAATCTAGG
>CAXIDD010000650.1:0-3249 GCA_964021975.1 uncultured Saprospirales bacterium
AACATCCAGCGGTAACCGGACGGGTAGGGTCTAAGGAATGAACGATCTCCAATAATGGTTTTAGTCGCTCTGGACCTTCTGCATAACATTGATCAGGAATTTCATTACCGACGCTCCACATAAAAATACTTGGATGGTTTCTATCGCGTAGGATGATGTCTTTCAAATCTGTTTCAGCCCATTCTTCAAAATGCTCATGATAACCATGTTTTATCTTACCTTGATTTTGGTAATTAACCCAAGGCCAGGAAGCGATCCACTCATCGAAAACCTCATCCATCACTAAGAAGCCGAGGCTATCACACATACTGTAAAACTCCGGTGAAAAAGGGTTGTGGGCGGTACGAATGGCATTACAACCCATGTCCTTTAGCATCAATAACCTTCTGTATAGCACATCATCAGGAACAGCTGCTCCGACTAGACCGCCATCATGATGGTTGTTGACACCTTTCACTTTGATGTTTTCTCCATTTAACCAAAATCCCGTTTCTATTTCAAATCGAATATCTCTAATTCCAAAACTCGTTTCGTATTGATCCAATAGCTCTGACCCTGACATTAATTTGGTAACCAATAAATATTGGTCGGGAGTATCAGTTGACCATAAGCTTGGTTTTTGAACCTCTACTTTATGTTCGATCATTTTAGTCCCGTCATTGCCTAAATCTTGGGTAGTTGATTTTTCTGCCAATTTATCGCCTTCAGGGTTATAGACTTCCGATATGATCTGAATGGTTTCTACTTTTGAAGAAACATTTTCAATTGTAGTTTCTATTTGTACTTCCGCAAATTCTGAGCTAACTTTATTGGCAAGTACATAGGTTCCGTTTTCTACTACGGCAATTTTATTTTTTACAGTAAGCCATACATTTCGATAGATACCACAACCTGTATACCATCGACTATTGGGTTGAGCCGAATTATCAGCTCTAACAACCAACACATTATCTCCATCTTTTAAAAAGGAAGTTAAATCATAGGTAAATCCTACATAACCATTGGGACGTTTGCCCAGAGATTGGCCATTGATCCACACCTCACTGTTGCTCATCACACCATCGAAAGTTATAGATACCTGCTTATCTTTCCAGGCGTTTTCAAATGGAAAAGTTTTGCGATAATACCCTACTCCTCCAGGATAAAATCCGCCTTGCCTTCCGGAAGGATTGTCCTGCTTAATTTCTCCCTCAATACTCCAATCATGAGGAATATTCACATTGGCCCAATCGGCATCATCAAAATCGGTGTTTATTGCCTGCTCCACTTCTCCTAGGTAAAAGACCCAGTTGGCGTTAAATTTAGATTTTCGAAGTGGAATATCCTTATTACTTTCATTTGTACAAGCCGAAAAAATCATACTTAGTACACAAAGAAGGAGGAGCCATTTTTTGCCTTTCCCACTCCCGTTTATCTTTAATATCTGATGGTTCATTGTATTCATAATTTCAATGATTAATCTTGATTTCAATAAGGTTATTATTCAATTACTCTAAAAGCTCGGGCATTAGTATCCGCTGTTAAATCATGCCCTCGAAAACTCAGTTTTTCACCCGATCCGATGTAGAGGCTTACCGTAGATTTGTTTTGGTATTTCTCGGTACGAACGACGGCAAATCTTCCGGTAAAATTCAGATTCAACTTTTTATTCTGGTAGTAGGCATTAGGCGTGTCTTGGCAGATGATCAAGTCTGTAACTTCTTTACCTTGCACTTTGGAAATGACTTTTGCGCCAACTACTTTTTCGCCATCCATTAGATATTCGACACTTTGGACACTAGCTTGATTTTCAGTGGAAGGTTCTAAAATAGTGAGAAAAGGTTTTTGCCAAGCCTCACCTTCTTGACGAATGACTAATACCTGCGTTTTTTTATCTACGTATCCATTTTTCGCTTCTCTAGTAGGCGGCGCTAAAGCTTTGGTATAGGCTCTTGCAACACCCCTTGGCACCAACAGGTGCATGTACCGATTATCATATTTTATATCAAACCGAGCATTGATGGCTTTTTCTGTAAAACTTGTAGTCTGGGTATTTTCAAAGTAACGCCAGCCTGGTGAGAAGACCTGATCACCGATATCGTTTTGGTATCGATCGGTATCTTTTACTTTAAGCTGTTTATTTTTTGACTTGGTCAATTGAGTTGCATCTCCAAGGTTGTGGTAGATATAATCATGAAACTTATTTTCATCATTGGATTTCGAGCGAAACATATCAAAGTAATAAGCGGTCGTTTCACTTGTCCGGATGACACTTAGGGTTCTTTCCTGGTCACAATTATTGACTTCATCGTCTAGAAACTGCGTTGCAAAGTTAAAGTCATCGCTTATCGGATCTTCCAAGTGCTTAGGTTCGCTGGCTATATTTTTTGTGGTATTTTGCCATACGTTGGCTCCTCCTTTCCAGGATCCTTCGTCCAAGCCGTGAGAGGTCCCATTAACTACTACCGTATTATTGCCTGCATAGAGTCTGAAATAATGCTCGTGCAATGGTATTTTTCTTTCTTTTACAGATTTTGGAAGGCCAGCATTTGGTCCCATTACGTATCCTGCGCCATAGAGTTCCATCCCAATTCCTGTACAATGGGAATGTACATAATGAGCGCCGCCAATTATCCCACATAAACCATAGAGTTCATTGTTTTCAATTACTGAGTTGCGTTGTAGAGCCACTCCTGCGTGGTCTATGATTACGGTCGGTTTATTGTAATCCACGTTCCCTTCCACCGTTTCTGGAATAGGAAGTCCCCAAAATAACTCTAGCGGATTAAAATTACCGAAGATGTCTCCGACCCCAATATCAGGTTGATAACCATTGCTGGCATTATAAGATTGTTGGAGGGCTACTTGTGCTTTTCTTAACAGTGTGGTGTATCCACGCCTTTCGGCAATACTCATAGTGTACCGATACAGCTTTCTTGTTCCGTCATTATTCCTTTTAGAATCCCCATAACGCACAAATCTTCTATCTGGATAACGCAAATAGTCAAAAAGAAAATTTCCTTCTAAAATTGGAAGGTAGTCTTCCGTCACCTTCATTTCAGGTTTTATACGATCAACTGTATTCAATACCATAGTGATAATCGACATAAAACTGTAGCTAAGCGATTCGGGCCAAATACCTTGTTCAGAGAATAGTGGTAAAATGGTTTTTGTAAAGGAATTCTGATGTGCGGTTCCTTTTTCCCAAAACACATTAAACAAACGTTCTCTTTCTGCATCCTCCTCTATACAAAGTAGACCAAACAAAGC
>CAXIDD010000651.1:0-3239 GCA_964021975.1 uncultured Saprospirales bacterium
GCTTGCCTCGACATTTGGATGTAAGCCATCAAGGTATCTGCTTGTTTAATGGAACGGCTCAATTTATCAAAGGCTTCTTCTATCAATTCCGGTTGAGAAGCGTAAGGTTCTGCTAGGCGTACGCAGTGTACCTTTTTAGGTTTGTACTTCGTTTTTAGATCTTCTTTTAGGTAAACAATTTTTTTCTCCAACATACTTCGGATCAATGGATAAACCGTTTTTTGACCCAAAATTCCTTGAATATCTGCAATACTTAATTCCTCTTGAATGGTCAAGGCCTCCGCAATGAGGTACTCTTTATCATTTAGATTGGAATAATTTTCATCAAAAACCGGGCTAATGCTTACCCTGGTTTCGCTACTCAATTTTAGGTTAGCGGGGAGAGCTGCGTTCATGATTTCACCCATTGTACAGCAATAATACTTCGCCATCCAGGCCCAAAGTCGGTATTGTTGAGCATTGATAATGGGCGTAGTATCAATGACGGATTGAATACTTTTAGCTTGATAGGCCCCGGGTGCCTCGTTGCTAATGCGGACAATCAGACCTGCGTAAATCCGGTTTTTCCCAAACTGGACTTCTACTCGTTTACCAAAACTAGCTTGTGCAATCCATTCTTCGGGGATTTGGTAGGTATAATTCTGTGGCAAAGCCATAGGAAGCACGACTTCTGCGTAGGTTTGGGTAGAATCAACTGGATGGAAGGCTGCTTCGCTCAATGCTACTGTTTTTTACAAAAATAAGAAAGCTAAATTAATCAGAACTACAAGTCTTTTACATAAATAGGAGATGAAAAGCCTTTTGTACAGATAGAATCAAGTAATAATACTAATTCTTGATTATGGAACTTTTTGTTGCAAACAATTTGATTGCTTTATTGGTTTTCATTCTGTGGCTTTAAAAAACGAATGGTTCTTCTGGATTAAAGTTTTTTACCTCCTATTTAAAAGCTTTTTCGTTCAGATTCCTCAGCCTTAAAAGCTGTAAACAATTAATCAACTATGACTTTAAATCCGCAAATCTTTTCTGCCTCCGAGTTATTGGGAAGGTACCAGCAAATCCGACAGCAAAGTCTACTTATTTGTGCCCCTTTGGAAACGGAAGATTACGTGGTACAACCAATTGTAGACGTCAGCCCGCCCAAATGGCATTTAGGACATACAACCTGGTTCTTCGAAAACTTCATTTTAATTAAAGAAATTGAAGGCTATCAAGCCTTTGACTTAAAGCTCAATTATTTCTTTAATTCCTATTATGAATCGCAGGGCCCACGTGTCCTAAGAAGCAATCGAGGTAACATGACTCGTCCGGGGCTGCAAACCGTTTTGGATTATCGAGCTTATGTAGATAAACATCTGCAAGATTGGTTGGCTAAACAGGAATATCTATCCAAAGAATTACATTTGGTTTTAACAGTTGGTTTACAACACGAGCAGCAACATCAGGAGTTGTTGGTCACGGATATTAAGTACATTCTAGGAACGAATCCATTACATCCTTCTTATCATACAGCACCACTAGATAAAAGAGAGGAAAAAGCAGTGCCAGCAGTAAAATGGTTAGATTTTTCTGCAGGACTGTATCAAATCGGACATCAAAACGAAGGTTTTTGCTGGGATAATGAATTGGGCGTTCACCAAGTCTATTTGCCGGATTTTAAAATTCAGAGTCGCTTGGTGACTAATGGAGAATATTTAGAATTCATGC
Organism: uncultured Saprospirales bacterium; assembly: GCA_964021975.1. GTDB lineage: Bacteria > Bacteroidota > Bacteroidia > Chitinophagales > Saprospiraceae > DATFKA01. Next base: position 1,708 of record CAXIDD010000651.1, read on the forward strand.
AAGATGGTGGCTATCAGAATCATGAAAACTGGTTAATGGAAGGGTTTGAATGGACCAAAAGTCTGGAAAGCCTTTCTCCGCAATATTGGTACGAACAGGATGGCGCTTGGTACCAGTTTACCATGCACGGACTAGAGCCACTTGATTTGTCGGCACCGGTGACGCATATAAGTTATTATGAAGCGGATGCTTATGCCCAGTGGAAAGGCCTTCGTTTGCCAACCGAGTTTGAATGGGAGGTAGCCTGTAATACTTTACATCAAGCCATACCAGATAGTAATTTTTTAGAGACCAATTTGTTAAAACCTTCCATTGCCAGATCTCATGAGGACAATCAATTCCTTGGACACGTTTGGGAGTGGACGGCTAGTGCTTACTTACCCTATCCGGGGTATCCGCGTTTTCAAGGAGCCTTGGGTGAATACAATGGTAAGTTTATGATCAATCAGATGGTACTAAGAGGCGGAAGTTGTGCCACGCCCAAATCACATATTCGAACGAGTTACCGCAACTTCTTTCATGCTGACAAACGTTGGCAATTCACTGGCCTACGCTTAGCCCAATAAACACAAAATGACCTCAAATACAACAACTATTTTACATTCTACTTTTGCACAGGACATTTTGCAAGGTTTACAGGCTCAACCCAAGAAACTGAGTTCTAAGTATTTTTATGATAAAAAAGGAGATGTACTTTTTCAGCAAATTATGCGGATGCCAGAGTATTACCTGACAGATTGTGAATATGAAATACTGGATCGACATAAAGCAGATATCCTAAAAATAATCGGGGATCAACATTTTGATTTGATTGAGTTAGGTGCTGGTGATGGACTCAAAACAAAGCTTTTACTAGAGCATTTTGTAAATCAAGCAGCAGACTTTACGTATTGCCCGATCGATATTTCGGCAGATGTTTTGGATCAATTAGAAGCAGATCTGGCCAAACGTTGGCCAGATTTAGAATGTAAATTAATGCCTGGCGATTATTTTGCCATGTTGGGAGAATTAGAGCACCGTAGCCATGCTCGCAAAGTGATTCTCTTTCTAGGTTCTAATATTGGTAATTTGACACCTAATCAAGCAAATGGTTTTATCCAAAAAATTCAAGAGCACATGGCTCCTGGAGATTTATTGATTACGGGCTTTGATTTAAAAAAGGACCCAACCGTCATCCTGGATGCCTACAGTGATCCGGCTGGTATTACTGCAGCTTTTAACTTAAATCTATTGGAACGTATCAATAAGGAATTGGGTGGGGAGTTTGACTTAAATCAGTTCAAACATTGGGAGACTTATAATCCAGTAACTGGTGCCACCAAGTCCTATATTGTAAGTAAAGTTAAGCAAGTGGTACACATCAAAGCCTTGGACCAAGACTTTTCTTTTGATGCTTGGGAAGCCATTGATGTTGAACTTTCACAAAAATTTAGTTTAACTGATGTTGAGGTACTTGCCCAATCTACCGGCTTTGAATTGGTACAACATTTTACGGATCACCGAGATTATTTTGTGGACTCCGTTTGGCAGAA
>CAXIDD010000652.1:0-3228 GCA_964021975.1 uncultured Saprospirales bacterium
CTATACAAAATTCTGCTCGGTGGGTATTACCCGTTAGGTCTGTCAGTAAGTTACGGAAGATCCGATCAACCAGCCAGTAAGGTGTCTGATTTCCATTGGGTTTAGGCACCTGACTAAAGGCTAATTCTACCTCGTAAAGTCGGTCTTCCAATCCTTCATCAATCCGAGGAGCCTGGCTCGTTGGGCCCACAAAGGCTCCACTAAACAGATAAGACAAGCTAGGGTGATGCTGCCAGTAAGTGATCATACTACGCAGCAGATCTGGCCGACGTAAGAATGGGCTATCCGCTGGTTTGGCGGCACCTAGAGTAATGTGGTTTCCTCCACCCGTTCCGGTATGACGACCATCCAACATAAATTTCTCAGCACTTAACCTGGAGGTTTTGGCCAATTCATACAAAGTTTCAATGCGGTCAACCATTTCCGGCCAACTTCCCGCCGGGTGGATATTAACTTCGATCACACCAGGATCCGGCGTAACACTCATTTTATCCATTCGGTTATCTAATGGTGGGGCATACCCCTCCAAAACGATGGGTATTTCTAATGCTTCTGCTGTTTTTTCGATCACCTGCAATAGCTCTAGTGCATACTCGGCATGAGAAAGTGGTGGCAAAAACAAAAATAAATTGCCTTCCCGTACTTCTGCACTGATGGCTGTCCGCCAGACTTTCTGGTTTTCGTTAGTTGGTTTGATCTGTCCAATCGCATCATTCGAACGGATATTAAAGTCACCAACCTCTTCGAATAAGCTCCGTTGAGCAGGTGTTTCAATCGTTTCTGGTAGTGCTTTCAATGGTAAGCGCAAGCCAATTGGTGAGTTTCCTGGCACCAAGTAGAGCTCTTTGCGTCTAAAAGACCAAGGACTACTCTGCCAGTCTTGTTGGTTCGGATCCCAACCGATGGGTAAAACGTAACCAACTGGATCTGATAAACCTCGATCTAAAACTTCTGCTAAGGTTCTCCTTTCTAATGGATCATCTAAGTCAGCTTTTAGAGGGTCTTTGTCCACAGGAACTTGTCCTTCTTCCCAGAGCATATAAAAAATATCTTCGTAGGCAGCACGGGTGTAATCCGGATTAAGCCCCAAATTCTCCGCCAGGGTTTTCAAGAAAAGCTGTCCTAATAAAGGAGATAAGTTTCTAGATACCGTTGGATTGGCTAGTAATTTGGGGTTTTTCCAAATCGCTTGGCCATCTTTTCTCCAAATTATTTGGTAAGCCCACCGTGGTAGTGGCTCCCCAGGATACCATTTCCCTTGGGCATGATGAATAATACCACCAGGACCAAAAGCTTCCAGTAACTTGGTGGAAAGATCCCAGGCCAAGGTGCGTTTATGACTACCGTCCGCTTTGGTATTCCACTGGTCATCTTCCATATCATCGATGGATACGAAGGTGGGTTCTCCCCCCATAGTTAGACGCACCTGATTTTTTTGTAAATCTTTATCTACTTGTTCTCCCAGCTGATTAATCGCGGTCCATTGATCATCTGTATAAGGTTTGGTTACTCTGGGGTCCTCTTTTATTCGTTTGACTTCATTTGAAAAATCAAAGGTAACTTCACAAACATCCGTAGCTCCTTCAATTGGCGCAGCACTTTCAAAGTCTGGTACACAAGCTAGAGGAATGTGTCCTTCCGTAGCTACTAAACCTGAGGTCGCATCCAGTCCTATCCAACCAGCTCCGGTAACATAAACTTCTACCCAAGCGTGTAAATCTGTCACATCTTCTTCGACTCCTGCTGGGCCTTCCAAAGGTTTTTCATCTGGTGCTAATTGGACGGAATATCCCGAAACGAATCGAGCAGCCAGTCCTAAGTGCCGGAATAAATTCACCATCAACCATGTAAAATCTCGACAAGAACCTCTACCTGTTTCAAGCGTCTCTTCACAAGTCTGGACGCCCGTTTCCATACGGATGTTATAACCCAAAGTACGATTGACCAGCTGGTTGACCTGTACTAAAAAATCTAAAGTCTCTTGTTCACTACGGTCAACCTGTGCTAATAAATCCATTAGCAAGGGGCCAGACTCTTTGATCTCCAAATAAGGTGCTAAAGCTTTATTGATTCGGTCTGGGTATTTAAAAGGATAGGTTTGCGCACTTTCATCCAGGAAAAAATCAAATGGATTGATCACAGACATATCTGCAATCAATTCTACTTCGATAGATAGGTGATCTGCCTTTTCAGGAAAAACAACCCGCGCCTGGTAATTCCCATATGGATCCTGCTGCCAATTGAGAAAATGATTCTCTGGCTTAATATTTAGGGTATAAGCTTCGATCGGTGTACGAGAATGTGCAGCAGGGCGAAGGCGAATGATGTGGGGCGATAAGTTCACTTCACGATCAAACTTATAATGGGTCTTATGGTAAATAGCCGCTTTTATTGACATAAATTAAATCCTTTTCTCTTAATATGGCTTGGCCAACAAAATTGTTCGCAAGTCAAACCATATTTTACAATAAATTAATGGACTTCAAGAAAGCTGCAAGATAGAAAGATCTACCCGACAAGCTTCTTAAAGTCCATTAATAATATCATAATAAGTGGTCTAAGAAGCTAATATTTTATTTTGATTGCTTGAACTGCTCGAATCAAATTAAAAGTATAATCTAATACAGGTTTGCGATTCGATAAAAGATCCTCGATTGTTAATTGGACCATATGGTCTGGTTGAGCACCTCGCCCATTTGGAAGGGAGGTCCCTACTGCATTTTGATAATAAACCAAAGGGACTTGCAGATATATACCGGAATTTGGTAAGCTATATTTAATAAAACTGCCACCGACTCCTCCTTGAGCTGCACCTCCTGCCTCCTCTCCTAAAAAAACGCCTACTTTAAGCTGTTGCGCCATGGCTACAAACTCTGATGTAGTAGAATTACTATTGGCATTCATTAAAATATAAACCTGGCCCTTAAATCGGTTTGGCTTAGGCTGTTGAGGCAATATATTGGGGCTGCCAGTTGGAAGCATCGTAAAAGTACCATCTGACTCTTGTTTTAATTCTTTTTTGACATTGGCCAAATCTATTTCTGATAAATCTGCATACTTTAAAAATGGAGATTCATCTGTAATGGTATGCAAGCGTTTATAATACGGGAAGGTCGTATCTGCTTGCACCAAATAAGAGAGTAACTCGGCGCCTTGTACATCCCAGCCTCCACCATTATCTCGTACATCAATAATTAAATAGCGGGTCTTCTTCTTTTTTATCTTAGC
>CAXIDD010000653.1:0-3228 GCA_964021975.1 uncultured Saprospirales bacterium
GCTTAAGGTCCTTTAGGTTGATGATACCGCCATTTTCCTTCATAAACTTCACGATTTCTTTCGCTACTACACCCTTGTAAAAGCCATCTTTACCATTGTCCCTGATTATTGAAAGGGTATTGGCTAGCTCAGGTTGTTTCCAAAGTTCTCCGAACTGGGTTAGCTCGCCATTGTCATTTTTGAAATAATTCTTTAAAAACGGGACTGGCGAATTGGCCTCAAAAAAAGTGGCTCTTTGAGACAGACTCCAAGTTAATGGAAAACCATTCTCTGCTATATCAATGGCTGGTTGGACCAAATCTGCCCAGGGCAAACTGCCATATTTTTGATGTGCAAGATACAGACCTGCTACTGTGCCAGGAACACCTATTGACTTTGCTCCAATGTGGTTAACGGTCGTTCGTCTTCCGGTATGGTTGATCCCTCTTGAAAGGTTACCGGCTTCATCCAAAAACATATCCGGAGATGCTTTTATTGGCGCTTTTTCCCGAAAGTCAATAGTAGTTGCGCTTCCGGTAGCATCCATAAATACCAAAAAACCACCACCTCCAATATTTCCAGCTGATGGATGGGTTACTGCTAATGCAAAAGCCGTTGCAACAGCAGCATCAATCGCATTTCCTCCTTTTTTTAGCACCTCAACTCCTGCTTCGGATGCTATCTTACTGCTTGAAGCAACCATTCCATTTCGGGCATAAGTTTGACCAATAGCAAGATTAGCAACTATGAAAACGAAGAGGAATAGGAGACTAAATAGACGTATGTGTTTCATAATTATTACTTCTAGTGTTTCGTAGATTTTTTTTAAACTGGATTTTAAAGCAAAAAGATAGGACTTTAATTTTAATCAAGATTAGCGACAATCAATCTTTTATCATTTCAAAATCTCTAATGCCTTTGCTAAAACCACATCTCGGTCTTCAAGATAATCCTTAATAGAAGGTGCGATTTTGAGGTCCACTGCTACTCCAGGTCCAACGTATACTTTTCCATCTGGATAGGTATCCCTCTTACTGCTAATCCTTGCTGAACCACCTCCTGGTAAGGATAAGGTCGATTGCTGTGGGGTATCTCCAAAACTTGGCTCACCAATGTAGGTTAAGTTTTCAAGTACGTTCGCAGCTACCAGAAATTTTTCTGCTGCCGAGGCCGTGTAATTACTCATCAATACGGCAATGGGTATTTCAGGAATTGGATTGGAGGCAGGTTGGATCGTATCAGCGGGAACAACATGCCAGATTTCTCCCCAATACATCTGCTGATTGTATCGATCCTGCTCGTTAAGTGTTTCTGGGGCTGCTTTTGTCAAAGCCTTTCCCCATGCTGAGCTGCTTGCTTGGGGCATTCTAGTTTGCCAAGCGGTGCTTAATATTGGTTTATTCGTAAAGTACTTTAGGATTTCATAGGCTACTTCGGTATTTCCTGCCATATTCCATCTTAAATCAAGGACCAACTTTTGGCACTTCCTTATATTTGGGAGGTGTTTAAGGAATTCCTCGGTTACTTTTTCATCCTTGAAGGAGTTGATGGTTAAAAGGCCAACCTGCCCTTGGAGAAAGTCAAACTTGACCAAAGGCCTTTTGGGGCTTTGTACTTCCCAAACAACTGCTTTGGAGCTTCGATTCCTTGGCAACGTGGCCCTTCCTGGGTTACCATCAAGCGTTTTGAAAGTAAAGTTAAGCGTACTTCCCGCCGGGCCTTTCATTATATCATGAGTAGCCCATCGGCGTTCGACCTGTTCGCCACCGGCGGTAATGTAGGGGTAAATATGCTGCTCAAGGTAGGTCTCTACCGGCATTTGATTTATGGAGGTTATCTGTGCTCCTAATGGGACTTTGTTTCCAATTTCTTTTGAACGGTTGACCACCACGGGAACATTCTCTAACAATTCTATGCCAAGCTGAGGTCGATCCCACTTGCCTGCAAGGTAATCAGGCCGGAAAATATTAGTATTCACGTTTTTAAGTAAGGCGCAGAATTGCTCCAGCAATCGGTAATACGCATCGTCACTCTCCGCATTTTGTACCAGAGGAATATATTCTTGCAATGCAGCATCCCAGTCGAGTTTTGGAACTTGGTCGAAGTAGGCAAAGGTGTATTTAGCTTCGCTCCAGAATTGCACCAAACCAAATATCCGTTCGGCTGAAGTGATTCGTGTCTCAGAACTGATTTGATTAGATTCTTCAATAGTTTGGGCATTGATCAAGGAGCAAATGAATAGAAGAAGAAGTAAGGCAGCGTACCTGAATGGTGACATAATATTTGGTCTAAAGGTTAGGGTTTTTGCATTTGTTGCTCAAAAGTAATGATGATAAATTCTGCGGGTCGGGTTACGGCTAATTTGATGGATATCCGCATGATACCCTCTAGTATATCAACGGGAGTCATCGTGACTCCTAAACCAATATCTATACTGAAGGCATCTTCTGGTGTGGCTCCTGCTAATGCTCCACTTGCCCATACATTCGTAAGGAAATTGGTCAGCATCGCTTTGAGGTTGGACCAGGTAGAGGCCGTATTGGGCTCGAATACGTAGGCCTCGGCTGCATTCTTAACCGATTGCTCAATCATGATCACCGTTCTTCTTACACTGATATATCTCCAGTCCATACTATTGCCATCTAAGGTACGTGCACCCCAAACCAGCACCCCTTTTCCTGGAAAAGACCGAATTGCGTTGACCGCTTTTCCGTTGAGTGGTGTATTTAAATCCTCTTGGTCTTTATCACTAATATTTACTGCAGGTTTCACCACTGAACCCATAGAGACATTTGCTGGAGATTGATAAACGCCAACATTATTATCTACCATAGTATAAATACCCGCCATGCCACCAGAAGGTGGGAGTAGGTTGATTTTTTTTGTGATTTCTTCTATAATAGTGTGATAAAGCGGATGAACCATCATTAAAGATTGATGCAATTTTTTAGGGTCTGGTTGATCAGTAGAACCTAATAGGCTTAGTTTATTTACTTGCTCAGTGATTGGAGTGGCTTGTTCAGCGGTCATTTGGCCTGTAACAACTTTAGAATTCGTATCCTGGTTTAGGATCTTGATCAAGCTTGCTATAGTACTTGAGTGAATTTTTTCAAAATTGATTTCAGAAATATTTGTAATACTGGTCTCTACCCAAGGATAATAAGCTGCGCCGAAGTTCAAATCATCACTTTGGAGACTTGTTCTAAATTGCTGGATGACATCTGACTCTCCTTCATTTCTAGCTTGATA
>CAXIDD010000654.1:0-3217 GCA_964021975.1 uncultured Saprospirales bacterium
ATGAAATTTATCAGGCAGGACGTCAAAGAGTAATCCAGCATTTTCTGAATATGGATCGAATTTTTAAAAGTGATTTCTTTTTTGAAAAATATGAAAAACAAGCTCGAACTAATCTAACTGGAGAATTAAAAGCTTTAAGGAAAAGATAATAGATAGCCGAAGCTTTAACACTTCGGCTATCCAAGTACTGATTTTTTCTTCTTTCGTTTATCACCTCTGGTCTGCGGTTTACCATATTTAAGACGCATTTTCTCGGCGCGTCGGATTTTTTTATTGACTTTAGTGTTTTTTGCTTTCTTTTCGTGGAAGGCAGGCCCCGTTGGAACATAAACCCGATTTTTATGCTCATTAAAAGGTACATAAAGACTGGGTTTTTCTAGCTGGATCAATTCCTCCGAAAGTTCCACATCCTCTGGGAGCGGTAAAGTTTCTAGAGTTAAGCCCATGAGCTTTTCAATCTCCTGTAAATATTCTTGATCTGCTTCAGAAACAAATGCTAAAGTGATTCCTTTGCGCTCCGCTCTTCCGGTTCGGCCAATCCGGTGAATATACTGTTCTGGCGTATCTGGTAAGTCAAAATTAATAACGTGTGTGACACTTGATACATCCAAGCCACGTGCAATAATATCTGTAGCTACTAGACAGCGGTAGGTACCATTCTGGAAATTATCAACGGTAGCAAATCGGTTGTTTTGGGACTTAGAGGAATGTATGATGCCCAGGTTTTCAGGGAAACTTGGCTCCAGCCGCTCGTAAAGGGCATCGGCCATTTTTTTAGTCTTTGCAAAGACAAGAACTTTAGCCATCTCCGTTTTTTGCTGGAGCAACAACTCTAACAAATTCGCTTTACTGTTAAAGTTGGGGATGCTATAGGCGTATTGCTCAATATTTTCCAGAGGAGCACCAGAAGGAGCGGCCTCTATCTTTTCATAATAGTCCGTGAATTCCTGGATGATTAGTTCTACTTCATCCGTAAGGGTAGCGGAAAACATCAGGTGTTGTCGCTTTTTGGGCAAATACTCAATGATGTTTCGGAGTTGCGTTCGGAAACCTAAGTTCAACATTTCGTCTACTTCATCGATCACTACTTGTCGGAGCTGCTTGGTTTTAAGCACACCGTCTGCCATTAAATCAACCAATCTACCTGGAGTTCCAACCAGTACATCGACGCCTACCTCAACCTCTGCTTTTTGAGTCCGAATATTGGTGCCACCATAAACACCCACCACCTCTACATTCATATATTCGGTCAATTGCTGAGCGGCTTCAACCACTTGGGCTACCAGTTCACGAGTAGGAACCACTACCAAAATTTGTGGATTTGGCGACTTGGTAAACTTCCACAAACGTAAGGAAGGCAACAAGTAAGCAAAGGTCTTTCCTGTACCGGTTTGGGCAATACCAACTACATCTTTACCCGCCATAATCGGGCCAAAGGTTTTGGCCTGAATGGCAGTGGGTTCAGTAATGTTTAAATCCGTTAAAGCGTTAAGCAGGGATCTTCCTAGGTTCAAATCGGTAAAATTCATCCTGTAAAGTTAGAGAAATAGATACAATAGTTCAAGAAGAGCGATTAAGGTGTATTATCTTGCCATTTAAGACCACAATAAAAGATGGAAAAAGACTTATACCTAGCAGATATTCCTGGGGTGAATATCTGGCAAATGCACCAAAATAGCCTGCTTGCTGAAAGCCCGGGGGCCTAATCTGCAATAAATATTATATCCTACATATAATCATATCTCTTTGATTATTAAAGAGAATAGATTAAATTGAGAATGCATAAAACTTCAAATTTCTATTCATTTTTACATTAAACCCTATAATTATGAGAAAAAGAATCTTCTTTCTTTCTTTCTTTCGGCACACTCTACGCCCAAGAAACCTACTTATTTGATTTGCTAGACCAAAAAACGGAGCAACTATCAGAACCCGGGACTATTCTGGCCGAACGATTTTCTGATCCAGAGCAAAATCCCACCTTGAAAAGTAGTTGGCCAGTCCGCTTCCAAAGTTTTGAAACGCAAAAAGAACTCCAATTTTCCATCCGCTTACCAAATATTGAGTCAGATTTGAAACTACAATCGGCTACCTATTTCAGTCAAGATGTTATTCACAAAGATCGAACGTATACCTACGATGTTTGGAGTGGTGCTATTGAAGGAGCCAAAGAGAAGGGTACTTTTAAGCTGATTAGATCAAAAGAGGGCATTTTAGGAGGTGACCTTAACTTTAATGGCACCTATTATGAAATTCAATCCCTAAATATTAATGAGGCCTTGCTTTTAGAAAAACAAGGTGTTGCTGATCAAGCCTACGAATGCGGAGTGAAAAACGAAACTCCGGATTTTCAAGAAACCATCAATAGTAGTAGCAGTTCACCTTATTGTGATACGCCAGAGCTTCGATGTCTCAAGGCGTGGAAGTTTCTGACGGTAGTTACTGGAGAATTATATGATTCCCTGTATAACCATTATCTTCTTATTTTTTTTAATCCATTTTCTCCAAGTACGAGCAGCTTTTTAGCAAGTGCTTATACGATGTTTGATTTAACTAAAGGGATAGGGAATTTAAGCCAAACGTTAAGTAATAATAATATTCCAACTAATGTCCCAGTTAATAAAATTACTTGGAGTTTAGAGATACTCCCAAACAATGCCTTTACTTATACTCAAAATATAGATACAGATTATGATTCATTTGAATTATATGCGCAAGCGAATTTGAAACCCATTTATAATCAGGATATTGCGATTTTACAATCTCATAAAAACTATGGAGCTATTTTTGGAACGACACGTGGAATCCCAGTAAGCAATAATGGGTACTCCAATGTAGGTAAGTACGCAATAGTCAACTATAATTCTATCGGATATCCACGCTATACTTTTACCCATGAGATGGGGCATTGCTTGGGGGCTAGGCATGATGATGATAATTCTCCATTTGTTATATGTGGTAGAGGAATGATTTTTAATACTTCTACCAATGAAGATAGAACAGTTATGGCCCAACTAGATACTAATGAGTTCAATCAAGGGAAAAGTAGAATTCTCTACTTTTCCAATCCAACTCAAGCCTACAATGGTTATTTGTTTAATTTCTGCATGCGTTTCGTTAACTAACGCTTCAAAGTCGGACTGGATTTCACGAACAGCTTGAACACAAAGTTCAGGTGTAGAACTAACAACTGCATCTGGCATTTGGTAACAAGCGA
>CAXIDD010000655.1:0-3215 GCA_964021975.1 uncultured Saprospirales bacterium
CCTTTGATTTCCTCAAAGATCTAGCCAAAAATAATAACCGCGAATGGTTTAACGAGCATAAAGACCGTTACCTAGCAGAGCAGGCTAAAGTAATTGGTTTGGCGGATCAAATTCTGACAGAAGTTAGTAAAGTAGACGTCCTGGAGCCAAGTACTGGTAAAAAATCACTTTTCAGAATTTATCGAGATGTGCGTTTTTCTAAAAATAAAGCGCCCTACAAGGTCCATTTCAGCGGTCAAATGAAACGAGCTACCGCTTATCGTCGGGGTGGCTATTATTTTCATTTCGAGCCTGGTGGTAAAACCATGATTGCAGGAGGCTTTTGGGCCCCAAATTCTGCAGACTTGAAACGGATGCGAACGGAAGTTGCCGTGGATCCTGAATCTGTTCGTAAAATTATTAGTGCGCCAGCATTTGTAAAGACTTTTGGCGGACTCAAAGGAGATCAGGTCAAAACGGCACCCCGTGGATATACCGTAGATCATCCAGCCATCGACTTATTGCGGTACAAACAATATTTATTGATGCGAGAATTCACCGATAAAGAAGCGATGGCGCCTGACTTCCTGGAGCATATTGTTGAGACCTTTAAAAACATGTTGCCCTTTTTCAATCACATGAGTATGGTCCTGACGACGGACGCGAATGGGGTGCCGATCGAAGGTTTATAAGCTATTTGAATAGTATTACGTCCACAGTTTTCTGCCCTTAGTAGACAAATTAGGTTTATTATTAAACTTTCCGGCTTTCTATCAATTAATCATTATAGTCAAATGTAGTAGCCAAGACAGCTACTGCTTTGAAAGGCCTTTATCTTAGTTTTTTTAACCAAGAAGTTATTCATCTTGACAGATAACTTCCAAATCAAATGAAATATGCGTTTTATTTTAACTTTCGCACTTTTGTTGGTATTAAGTATCGGGGTTAGTGCCCAGGAATTTCCACAATTGGACAAGAGTCCATTAGATGTCGCTTACTACCCAGCTAGAGTTGCTTTCCGTAATTTCGGTAAGACCGAAGCAGAGAAAAATGCCGTGCCAATCGCACGTGTTTTGTATTCTCGTCCACAGAAAAAAGGAAGAAATATTTTCGGAGATCTTGAAAAGTTTGGTTCTGTTTGGAGAGTTGGAGCCAACGAAGCTGCTGAAGTAGAATTCTTCACAGATGTTAATGTTGGTGAGAATAGAATCAAGGCTGGAAAATACACTCTGTATGCTACCCTTGGAGAAGACAGCTGGGATGTACACTTTAGTACAGATTTAGACCTTTGGGGAGCTTATGCCTACAAAGCAGAACATAATGTAGCGACCATTACTGTACCTACTGAAAAAACAGATGGTGTAGTAGAAGCGTTCAGCATTATGTTTAAAGAAGTAGATGGTGGTGCCCATATGCTAATGGCCTGGGACGACACCATGGTACAAGTGCCTATAAAATGGTAGCTCGCAATTTTGAATTGTCAATGTGATGAATGGTTGAGTTATTTGAATAAGTCAATTTACATTTAGATCATGACAACTTCTTAATACATGAAGTGGCAAATTGGCTTTAGTCGATTTGCCACTTTTTATTTGCTAATGATAACTTGAGTTCATCACTACCTTATTTCACCAATTCAAGGACTGTCACAATAAAAAAGGATTGGTTATGGGCCAATCCTCTAAATACTTCAATTAATTATTACGGAAACTCGGTTTTGAAGTCTCTGGTGTTGGACTTCTGCTAAAAGAGGACCAAATGGGGGCCACGGTTGTATGGCTTTTGTAAAGATTGGGCTTAAAAAATGAATACCTATTTTTGAAAGCTCCATAACTTCTCTATACCTTTGATGAAAGCAGTTTTAAACTGCTTCCAACCACCTCAAAAGAATAAGACATGGAATTAGTTATCGATCAGATTGTCGTACACGAATTAATCAAAGAAGCAGATGCCAATGAGGCCGAACTTTTTCTAACCAATACGACCATTCCTGTGGATGATCGCAGCGAGCTACTGATCGAAAAACTAAACCTCACATTTGAGCAAAAGTCAGATACTTTACAAGGTTATTTGAGTAGCCCAGAAGACGCACTGTTCCCGGGTTATTTCCAACAATGGACGGATTCCCAAGGCGGAGCAGAGACTTTCCTTAGCTTTTCTAGAGAAACAATGCAAGCGCTACAATTGAGTCTCCAAGGCATTACTGGGGCCAAAGGTGGTTACTTGGTTTATGCTTCTTATACTTTTTTTGATAATGAATTCTTGGGTATTTTCCTGATTCGAGATACGGAAGGTGTCGTTTTTGATAAACGCAACGAAGACGGTCGCTTTGAAATCAGCCCAATTACCTACCTCAATACTGAAAAATTAGCGATGGCCGGACGCATCAACCTAACCCATTTCCGCCAAGGAAATCAACGATGCTTGGAGCTCATTAAATATGCCAAAAGCCAAAAGTCCATCTCCGAATATTTTCAAAATTGGATTGGTTTAGACCGCCCCGAAAGTAGCAAAGCCCTCACGCATACCTTCTTGGAAGTCGTCAATGAGTTGCCATTGCCCCTAAAAGAAGAGTCCAATCAACCCATGCAAGAAGAAGAGTTCCGAGCAGAAGTTCTCAACTTTGCCATGCGCAATCCGCACAAAACCATCAGCATCGAACAGTTCGACAAGGAATTCTACGGAGCGGAAAATACCGTGCAAAAGGTAATGGAAGATCAGGGCGTACAAATGGAAAACTCCTTCCGTTTTGATCAAGGTGCCATGAAGCGTTATTATAACTATCGTGCTGGGGCCGATGGTATTTCGCTCAGTTTTAATCATGGCCATTACAAGAGTGGGCAAATTGAGATTGATGGAGATCAGATCATAATTCGTTCAGAAGCACTGATGGAAAAGTTGTTGGCGCAATTGGAGCAATACTTGTAGAGGTTAAACCTCATGAATGCTACTTTAGGTAAAAGTTGAAATACAGTACTTAAGCGAATAGTTTGAGTCTGAAGTCTAAAATGATTAGATTAGTTGTCTGACTTAAAGGCAATCCTGAGAAACCTCTAATCTAAAAACTATAATTCAGATAAAAAACAACCTAATTCGGATAGTATGATCAACAAAACAATTACCTCCCGCCTAACTTGGCTAAGCCTAAGCGCTTTCTTTTTATGCATTTTCTATACGAATGCATTCACCCAAACAAATACCATTTACCTGACCAATGCCAATATTGCAGATGGTCG
>CAXIDD010000656.1:0-3200 GCA_964021975.1 uncultured Saprospirales bacterium
AAATCAAGTTCAATACATTAAACTGATCTCTTTGGTATTTTTCAAATGGATAGTAGCCTACCAAGCCGACTTCATTTGTAGGTACTCTATGGTTCCTGTAGGCGGCAATTTGCTCTGCGGTTCGCGCCGATTTCCAAAAGCGTACTTCATCAAAGACACCGTCATAGTATTGATCAAACAGGTAATTCCCCTCGCTTACTCTCCAGCCGCGAGCACCAAGATAGAAGAAATCACTTCCCAGACCACCAAAGCCAGTAACATCTGTTTCATTAGTCAATTTACCATCCACAAAGGCTTTGGCTGTACCTCCTCGTTTGACAACTAGTGCCAAGTGGTGCCATTTGGAGTCTAGTAGGTTTTCATCGGCCATTAGGAAGACTTTCCCTTTACTCATGACTTGTACACCAAGATTGGAAGCCGTAATAGCCAAGCTCCGGTTAGTATTAAAGGTTTCATCGGCCGTACCTCTTCCTGAAGAGAATAGCGTTCGGTTACCGGTGCTTTGGCCATTAAACCAAAACTCTATGGTGTAATCTGTTTCGTCATCAATATCGATATTTCGGCCATCTATGCGTACATAGGAGTTCCCTGGTAATAGTATAATACTTTGTCCGGAAGGCTCAATCACCCAATTGGCATCTACAATTGCCTGACGGAAGTGTGATTTATCTTGCGCGATGGTACCTGTTTTTTCATCCATCAACCAATACCCCTGCAAACCAGGTTCATTCCCACTGAGCACAGCCGATTTACGAGCGAATATCAGGTCAAAAGTCAAGGCTCGATTCCAGATTCTGAAATCCCGTAAGCGGCCATTAAAGAAATCAGCGTTTGCAGCAAGATCATAACCAAAACTCACTCTCCCAACGGGGAAAGACGTGATTAAGCTACTGGTAGTCAAATCTAATTGATCATCTTGATAAACAGATATTTGTTGACCATCCGCATTGTAAACCAAAGCGATATGATACCATTTATTAGCCACATAATTCAGGTCTCCAGTATAAGTTTGACCACCGTCTGAGAAAACCATTTTACCTGCTGCATTGAACGATAATTTGAGTTGATTATCTGAGGTTTCTCCGAAACTCCAGAAAGTTCCTGCTTGATCGCTGTTGCGTCGTACCCACGTTTCTACCGTAAAGGAACTATTACCCATTTGTATACCATCGCCTACAACCGCTTTATTATTGGTACCATTAAATTCGAGCGCTGTACTATTGGACAATTCGGTGCCATTGAGTACTCCTTTAGCGGTTACAAATTGTTTATTAGCCAAGAGCAGACCAGAGATAATCTCCTCATCAAACCGGACCAGCACTTCATCACCCGCTGCCAATACACCATCCGATGGTTGAGGTGTACCAAAAGCACGTGGCCGCTTGGTATCTTTGATTCCTTTGGAGACGTTGCTTTCATAAATTGAGCCATCTGTACAGTCCGTAATTGCTCTTAGTTCGTAATCGCGATCAACGAGGTCTTTCAAAATCCATTTGTAGTTCAATTGTGTGCGTGCTCCAACCAATTCTTTGGCATCGCTATTATCATCATCAAAATCTTGTTGCCTTTTGTAGTAGGTATTTAAGGTAATCCAATTGGCAGAGGATTGATCTTTATATTGTAAAGAGATCGACTTGAAGGAACTCAAATTGACATTAAAACCCGTCAGTCTAACTTCAAGTGTATCTCTTGTGTATACATTAGCAATCCAGTTGTCTTTCGGGCTATCGATAATTACTTTCGAACAAGCGGGTACGAAGGAGACCCCTAATTCGGCAGTTGTTACGATGTCATCGACCTCACAGACGGGCAGGAACTGTAATTCAAGGTCGTTATAATCATTGACTGTTGGTGCCCCTTTAAAAATTTCCAAGGTTTTGGTGACCGTTTTACCCGCTGGAATATAAACTGTTAGTCCGAAGGCTGATAATGGAGCACCATCAATAAAGAATTTGGCTCCATCTGGATTACTGGCACTGTTGAGACGCAATTGGAACCAACGATCCACTTCTACTTCGGTGGCGTTACGTAGGTTGAGCTTGAATATAGCAGCTTCATCCTCGGGCACTCCGGCAATAAAGGCTGCATCCGCAGTAATAACCGGATTCTCTAAACGTACAGTAGCTTGATCTAGGATCGTCCCTTTGTTATAGTACTTAGTTTTGGTCTCTCCCTCATATGGACAAGTAGTTTGCCCACCTTTGGTCCGGAATATGGGGCCGTGACCTTCTTTATCGTCAAGTACATCAACGGATAAGAAGTTATTTTCATCTTCATCTTGTAAAACGAAACCAATGGTTTGGCTAAACTCTTTGGTCACACCATCCACCCTGGTTTTATTGTGGACAAAAGTCTCCGTAATTTCCATACTGGCTCCTACTCCGTTGAGGGCAAAACCAGTCTCAGTAGCAACTCCCGGATTTAAGGTAACTTCGTAAGTGTTTGTAGAAGTTGAATCCGTGGAAGTCTCTACTTTACCTTCATAATTAGAGCCGGCATCAAAGGAGATATTTGAGTGATTCGGATTAGGGGTTGCCCGCAATTTTTGGCGTTCATTGTCAGCCAGAATATTTCGCCAGTTTTTAATTTGATTATTATAAAAACGTACAGAATCCTGGGTCCAATCCGGTGCAGTATAGTCATATGGAATAAACTGATAAGACGGTCCATTATAGAGATTAGTTGGCGTTGCAGCTTCATTCCCCCACAGTGGATCATCATTATTTGTAGCATACTTTTCGTCTTCAGGATCGTTAAAAACAAGTTGGTAACGTTCCTGTTGATTAACAAAAAGTAAGTTTCGTAGCAATTGCAGATTCGGAATAACATTTTCTTCAATCTGTTTCTGACTAAAGACGAAGAAAGTATTAAAGGAAGGATTAATTCTGACCGACTTGCGTATGCCAATGGTCAAACCATTCACTTCCGAATCTAAACGCGAACCATCCGCTGGTATATCTTCTGGATAAACGATGCCTAAATTATTAGCTAAGCCATAAACGATATTCGTTGACCGACCAATAAACACATCACCGGGAGCACCGACAAAGTCACCAGAAGCACTAGTGGAGAAACTCTCTGTGAAGGTAGTAGAAGTAGTGACCGTATTTTCGTCAGTGGCAATATTAGAATGCTCTAAAGTCACCCCAGCGTTGGCTTCAG
Organism: uncultured Saprospirales bacterium; assembly: GCA_964021975.1. Classification (GTDB taxonomy): domain Bacteria; phylum Bacteroidota; class Bacteroidia; order Chitinophagales; family Saprospiraceae; genus DATFKA01. The sequence continues at coordinate 3,163 of CAXIDD010000656.1, forward strand.
CCTCCACTTTAGTTACAATAGAAAAGAAAGGTGTACCC
>CAXIDD010000657.1:0-3196 GCA_964021975.1 uncultured Saprospirales bacterium
TCCAAGCAGCAGCTAAAACAATCGAATCCAAATACGCTGTAATTGACGGGCTCGTAAACAACGCCGGCGTAATGGCAATGCCTGATAAAGCAACAAACGATGGTTACGACGTACAAATGCAAACCAATGTTCTTTCTCACTTTTTGTTGACCAAAGCATTATTCCCATTATTGAAGAAAAGTGAGCAGGCACGGATTGTGAATCATTCTTCGATGGCACGTATGGGGCCTCCACTTGAAATGAAGTACTTCGAAGCCAATGGTGGCGATCTGGGCGGTGATGGTACCGAAGAAGAGAACAATAGCTTTCGTGGCCCCCGTTGGTCTCGCTACCACCAAACTAAGCTTGCCAATGCCGTTTTTACTTATGCTTTAAAAGAAAAATTAGCCGCAGCAAACATTAACAATGTGGTACCGCTGCTAGCACATCCAGGATTGGCCTTGACTCAATTACAAGTGACTACAGCCGGAGAAGGAGGCATGGATGCTAATAGTGATTTCATGAACCAAGCTCAAACTGCTGAAGATGGAGCAACTGGTATTATAAGAGCGACAATGGATCCCAAGGCAGAGGCAGGAAATTTTTACGGACCAACAGCCGGTTGGAAAGGATTCCCTGATCTTCTGACACCGGAAGAATACTTACACAATCAACCCAATATTCAAACCTTTTGGCAAGGTTGTGAAAAAGCGGTTGGAACTTTTGAAATCTAAAACCAACTGAATGTATACTAAAAAAGTTTTTGGCGCTAAAGACATGGCAAAATGGACTCGTTTCGAGACCATTTTGTTTTTCATCATTATTATGGCCGTTGTAGCCATTTACTATTTCTTTGATTTGACTTGGTTGAAAATACCTTGGACTCCGCTGGCTTTGATTGGTACGGCGGTTGCTTTTGTCATTGGATTTCAAAATAATTCGGCATATGGTCGGATCTGGGAAGCTCGAAAAATTTGGGGCGGCATTGTCAATAGCTCCCGTACTTTTGGTATGTTCGTCCAGGATATGGTCACCAACGAACATGCCAATGTGAAACTATCCAAAGCAGAATTAGATCATGAAATAAAGACGCTCACTTACCGTCATATTGCTTGGATGACCGCGCTCAGACATGCTATGCGTATGAGTAAACCTTGGGAGACTGTCATGCATGAAAAATCTAATCAGGACTGGAGTGAAATTGTACGCCCACCTGAATGGGACAGCAATTTGGAAGAGGACATGAAGCCGTATTTATCTGAAAAAGATATGGAATATGTTTTGAGTAAAAACAATAAACAAACGGCATTACTTTACTTGCAATCTCATCATCTCAAAAGATTAAAAGAAGCAGGCACCGTTTGGGAATTTGCTTTTTTAAATCTGGAAAGTGTACTAGAGGAACTATTTACGCTCCAAGGAAAATCGGAACGCATCAAGAATTTCCCTTATCCACGACACTTCGCCACCCTAAACCACTATTTTATGTGGATTTTTGTGCTCGTCTTGCCTTTAGCCATTGTCCCGCAATTCGCTGAAATTGGTCAAGAGATGAGTGCCAATCATCCCTTAATAGGCAGTTTGTTTATCTGGCTGGCTGTTCCATTTTATGTAGTAGTAGCTTGGGTTTTTCATACCATGGAACGAATTGGAAGAACAGGTGAAAACCCATTTGAAGGATCAGCTAATGATGTACCAATCTCTACGATTGCGAGAGGTATTGAGATCGATTTACGACAAAATTTGGGAGAGCCTAGTGAGGAGATTCCAGCTCAGTTTCCAATGATGTACGATACACAGATGTAGGGGATTCATTGCTGAATATAATCTAGGTAAAATGCAAAACCACCGATTTATTTTCTTCCTTGTTTTAATTGCTTTTTCGACGCAACTGACAGCTCAAAACATTTTTAGGACAGCCTGCCAAGGAAACATAGAGCGCTTAGATAGTTTGCTGCAAAACAGCCCAATCGATACCATAGATAATCGAGGAAGGTCCTTGCTCCACTGGGCAGTAGCTTGTAAGCAGCAGATTAGTTTTGATTTTCTGCTTGAAAGAGGAATTCCTTCTAATTTAAAAGATAAAGAAGGTGCTACGCCTCTTTATATGGCTGTCCGGTTCAAAAACGAGGTGTTCTTTAATCAATTAATTGCCTTGAAGGAGAATCAAGACTGGGCCACTAATTCTGGTGCAGCCTTATTGGAAAAAGCAATTTTGAATAAAGATCTTACTTTCGTCAAGAAATTGATTAAAAGTGGGGTGGCTATAAATATTAAAAACAAAAGAGGGAGTACGCCCTTAGAAATTGCCAAAAAAACCAATACAACGGAAATAGCATCTTGGTTAATCCAGGCAGGAGCAGATCCTACCTTGGTCCGAACTTTTAATTTGAAAGGGAAATACCTGGGACAGAAAAAGCCTGGTAAAACACCGCAAGTTTTTGCTCCCAACTTTATTTCTATAGAAGAATACGAATTTGGCTCGGTCTTTAACGCTAAAGGGGACGAGTTTTACTACGGTGTAGACGTCAATGGTAAATCTGAAATCCGATTTTCAAAACGGAAAGGGAAGAAATGGACCGAACCAGTTGTTTTGCTGGTACATGAGCGTTATGGCTACAATGATCCTTTCCTCTCTCCAGATGAAAACCGCTTGTACTTTATTTCCCAAAGGGCTTTGGACGGGAATGGCCCAGCCAAAGAAGATCACGATATTTGGTACGTAGAAAGAACCCAAAAAGGTTGGTCTGAACCCATTAATGCTGGTCCTAATATCAACTCTGGAGGGAATGAATACTATATCTCTTTTACAAAGGAGGGAACGATGTACTTTTCCTCAAATATCAATGCACCGGAAGAGCGAAAACAGTCTGACCTGGATATTTATTATTCAAAATATGTCGATGGCACTTTCCAAAAAGCCATTCGATTGAGCGATGCAATAAATACACCAGCCTACGAAGCAGATGTTTATGTGGCTCCAGATGAATCCTATTTGATTTTTTGTTCCACTCGGAATACTGGGCTGGGGCGCGGCGATCTGTATATTAGTTTTAAAAATACAGACGGTACCTGGACGAGGGCTATTAATATGGGAGACAAAATCAATACAGAACATCATGAGCTTTGTCCGTATGTGACTCCGGATGGGAAGTACTTTTTTTCTAAGTACAGGACAAAAGTCCAATATGATCAAATAAGCTCAAAAAGTTGAGCA
>CAXIDD010000658.1:0-3173 GCA_964021975.1 uncultured Saprospirales bacterium
CTAATTTTACTTGCTGCTCAATTTGTTTTTCTACTGCTTTAAGCTGCTGTTCTAATAAAGCAATCATTTGTTCTAAACGCTCCAGAGTTTGAGACTGCGGTCTTTGACATGATCGCTCAGCATGCAAACGATTTTTAAAAACACCTTTCTGTTCCATAATATGGGTCCGTTCTCGGCATAATCGCTTTAAACTATACATTTGACTAGAGCTGGGATGCCACTGTTCTAAACAAGCATCTAAACCTAATTGGCTTAATCCATCAGCTTCTAGTTCATCGGTCTTACTCTTGAGGTTTAAAAACTTAAAATACGCTTTAGTCCGATTAGGTAGTAATACATAAACTTCAAAATCAGCAGCGTGTAAACCATACGCAACTCGCTCGTAATAGACACCTGTTGCCTCCATAACAACTCGTACAGTTTCGGATGTCTTATTTTTTGATCTTGACCAAACTATAAACTTGTCAATCCCTTCTTTGGTATTACTAAACTTACGAGTCCCCTTGATTTTAACCTTGTTGTGCTCATCTTTAACCTTATAGCAACAACGAAAACTCTTGGCTGCAATGTCAATCCCAATACTGTGAATAAAATGCATCTTCAATCTTTTTGTTAAGTGAATCTTTTATCGTCTTTCCTCGTCAATTATTCTAGCTCATCTGACAGCGCAAATGGCTTTAAATGCTATTCTGACTCGAAAGATTCTCCTTAGACTAGGATGATCTTACATTCTGCATATCTCTTGGATTGCTTGACATATCATCTCTCTAGTCTAAGTCTTAACTAAGATATTTATTTTCTTTATTTTGGTCGCTGCACAAACATACGAGACATATAAGACCACTGAAGAAGGACTTATATTCACTTAAATGCCTTGTATGGTTAAAAAAACTACAAAATTCAATTAAGTATGAAAAAGCTTTTATTATTTCTACTCCTAGGTTTTAATGCCCATTTATTTGCTCAAATGCCCATCGTTTTGGATTTAAAAACCCAAGGTGAAATTCGGGACCAATGGTTAGAAGAACGGGTTAATACGGTGTTACCTGAATTAATGGACCGCACAGGTATTGATATGTGGGTGTTGATCTCCAAAGAATACAACGAAGATGCGGTATTAAAAACAATGCTACCGTCCAGCTGGCTAGCAGCTCGTCGTACCACCATGCTGGTGATCTATAAAGATGGTGATGAGATGGAGACTTTGGCCTGTGCAAGATATGACGTTGGCACCATTTTCAAAAAGGCCTGGGACAAAGAACAACAACCCAATCAATGGCAACAATTAGCCGACCTTATCAAAGAAAGAGACCCTAAAAAAATCGGCGTAAACAAATCGGAAGATTTCGGTTTAGTGGATGGTTTATCGGCTACCCATTATGAAAAAATGATGGAGGTCTTGCCCGCAAAATATCAGGACAGAGTGGTTTCTTCTGAAAAATTAGCCATTGGCTGGCTAGAAACTCGGACACCCGCAGAAATGGTGGTTTATCAACAAATCATGCGGATCGCCCACGAAATTATCGCAGAAGGATTCTCTGAAAAAGTGATCCAGCCAGGAATCACCACTACTGATGATGTGGTTTGGTACTTTAGAGAACGTATCCGCGAATTGGGTATGACCGCCTGGTTCCACCCAACGGTAGATGTACAACGCGCAGATCCAGGATCTGGAGACAGCAATCGCAGTTTTTCTAGAAGGCCTGACGCGGCAATTATCCAACCTGGAGATTGGCTACACTGTGATTTTGGAATTACCTACTTAGGCTTAAATACAGATACACAAGAAAATGCCTATATCCTTAAAGCGGGTGAAACTGATGCGCCTGATTATCTCATAGAGGCACATAAAAAAGGTTTAGAAACGATGGACTTTTTGACCAATGAGTTTAAAGTAGGACGCACTGGAAATGAAATTCTGGCCTCTACCATCCAGAAGAGTAAAGCAGCAGGACTAAAACCCAGCATATACACCCACCCAATCGGTTACCATGGTCATGCAGCCGGTCCTACCATTGGTCTGTGGGATCAACAAGGTGGTGTTGAAGGAAAAGGAGATTATCCAATGTACAAAAATACTGCCTACTCGATAGAACTCAATACCAGGGTCTTCATTCCTGCGTGGAATAAAGAAATCCGGGTGATGATGGAAGAAGATGCTTTCTTCGATGGCCAAGAGGTCCGTTACATCGATGGCCGACAAACTTCTTTGCTGCTCATTCCTAAAGGCCGTAGCCATTTAGGGAAATAATCCAATTCTATTGAAGCCGAGAAAAAACGGTTTGCCCTTGGATCTTGATCGCTACAACTGGTGCCAGATTGTAAGTCGGGTCCAAGGGTGACCATCTTTTTTGGATAATTTGTAATTCTACTTCTTTTTCTAAAATTTGAGATTGAAGTTGCTCCAAATCAATCTCTTGATGATCTAATCCCCGGTTGATATGGTACTGGTGTCCATCGCCTTTCAATTTAATGGACACATCTAAACAACAAGGGGAATAAATGGCTTCCACAATTCCCTCCACAGGCTTACAGTTTTCAGGCGTTGCTGGTGGCACTGACCGAACTGCCAACAGGAAAGAAATCGCCAATATACCACCAACTGCAAATAATACAGTTTTACTTTTCATAGAATATCCTTTATCTCTTAGAGCCTGAAAACCTATTTTTCGCTGCTTTAAAATACCCGACCTTTTTGTTTCAAACTTTAAAAACTAAGTGTTTCTTAGTGATCTTAGTGCCTTAGTGGTGAAAAAAAATAAGCGCTTCAACAAAACATAGAGGTCCATCAAAAAATCGCTAAATTTGCAAGTAAAAAAACCAAATGGCGCATAAATCTGGATTCGTTAATATCATCGGCAGGCCCAACGTAGGAAAATCTACGCTTATGAATGCACTCGTCGGCGAACGAATGTCCATCATTACCAATAAGCCACAAACTACCCGGCACCGCATTATTGGCATATTATCAGATCAGGACTACCAGATTGTTTTTTCCGATACACCAGGGATTATCCAGGATCCAACCTATAAGATGCAGGAAGCGATGAACTCCTTTGTCCAATCTACCTTTGAGGACGGTGACTTAATGATCTTTGTAACTACTGTACACGAAAAATACGATAAGGAGGACCCCATCATAGAGCGCCTCAAAACGGTAAAAGTACCACTCT
>CAXIDD010000659.1:0-3173 GCA_964021975.1 uncultured Saprospirales bacterium
AATGGCCGTTGCCTCCATGAAAGCGGGGAAATACACCGGCGTAGAAGTTTGTGGAGCATTCTCTTTAGACGAATGCTGGGACTTAGTCCGTACACACGAAGAAACAGGTAGTCACCTCTTCTTTTTAGAAAATGTCTGTTACCGCCGGGATGTTATGGCGGTTCTTAATATGGTCCGGGAAGGTTTATTTGGAGAAATGATCCACTTGGAGGGCGGTTACCAACACGACCTTCGAGGCGTAAAATTCAATGATGGTAAATCAGCTTATGGGAGTGGTGTAGAATTTGGCGAAACTGGTTTTAGCGAATCTAAATGGCGAACCCACCACTCTGTTTACCGGGATGGTGACCTATATCCCACTCATGGCGTCGGACCAGTAGCACAATATATAGATATCAATAGGGGCAATCGTTTTATGTACCTGACCAGTATGTCTAGTAAAAGTCGAGGATTGCACGACTATGTAGTCAATCATCCCAAAGGCGGCCCAGATCATCCTTCTGCGGACGTAGCGTTCAAATTGGGCGATAAGGTGACTACTATGATCAAAACTTATAATGGCGAAACAATTGTTTTGCACCATGACACTAATTTACCGCGCCCTTACTCCCTAGGCTTCCGGGTACAAGGAACCAAAGGACTTTGGATGGCTGTTAATAAGTCTTTACACATCGAAGGTACCAGTAAAGCACATCGCTGGGAAGACACCGAAGCTTACTTCAAAAAATATGATCACCCGCTTTGGAAAAAATATGCTGAGCAAGCTACTGGAGCTGGTCACGGTGGTATGGACTTTTTCTTAATGCATGCTTTCATTGAATGTGCCAAAGCCAATACAACGGCTACTTTTGATGCCTATGATGCCGCCGCATGGCTAGCCATAACACCGCTTTCTGAACAATCTATCGCTGCGGGGAGTCAACCAATGGCTTTTCCAGATTTCACTAGAGGAAGATGGATGCACCGTAAACCAATTTTTGCATTAAATGATTTGTATTAGACTTGATTGGTAGAAATGACCTGCCCTTGAGTTATTTTGTAAAATTCACGGGAATTTTCCAATAAAAATTGATCTTTGTACGCTAATAGTTGAACGTATTCTTCATTAATCCTGGAGAATACTTTCAATTAAATACCATGCAAATAACACAAAAATGAAACCAACACTATTAGTATTAGCGGCTGGAATGGGTAGTCGCTATGGAGGCTTAAAGCAAGTTGACGAATTGGGCCCAGCCGGAGAAGCTTTAATTGAATATTCTGTTTTTGATGCAGTCCGAGCCGGCTTTGGTAAGGTCGTATTTGTGATCCGTCATAGTATTGAAGAGGCCTTTAAGGAAAAAATTGGCGATCAATTTGCGGGTAAAATAGAGGTCAAGTATGCCTTCCAGGAAATGGACAGCCCGATTCTGGGAATTGATCACTTTCCCTCCAGAGAGAAGCCTTGGGGTACTGCCCATGCGGTTTTGGTAGCTCAAAACTTGATTCAAGAACCTTTTGCAGTGATTAATGCCGACGACTATTACGGGATCACCGGATTCCAGACCATGGCTGACTTCCTAAGCAAAGATTGTACACCTCAGGATTATAGCATGGTCGCTTACGAGCTGGCCAATACTTTATCGGATGCAGGACACGTCAACCGAGGTGTTTGTGAAGTTAACGCACAAGGACATTTAACGACGGTTGTGGAAAGACATAAAATTCACCGCAGCGAAAACGGTATCCAATACGAGGAAAACGAAACCCTTCATGCTTTGGGCGAAAAGGATTTGGTCTCCATGAATTTCTGGGGTTTTCATCCCAATATTTTTGAAACCATCCGGCATAGTTTTATTGAGTTTGTAGCTAAGAATCAAGACCAGCCTAGGGCTGAATTCTATATTCCTTTGGTTGTGAATCAAGAAATTCAGGCCGGTAATGTCAATTTACACGTACTCCCAAATGATGAACAATGGTACGGCGTCACCTACCAGGAAGATAAGACCAAGGTTCAACAAGCATTCAAAGCACTAGGTGAGCAAGGTAAATATCCCAATCCCTTATGGAAATAAAGCCAGATTTTAAAGCAATCGTTCAAGCTTATTTCCCAAGGGAAAGCACCTTTAAAGTTCAGGCTTTAGGCGATGGAAATATTAATGACACCTATCGAATTGACCTGAGTAAAGGTGCTTTTTTATTACAAAAAATCAACCGCGTAATTTTCAAAGAGCCTGAAGTTGTCCTTAATAACCATCAGCTTATTTTACAGCATCTCAAGAAGCATTCACCGGGCTTATTGCTCCCCAAGTTAATTCAAACGGACAAACAACTACTAGCCTACCCGGATGCTAATGGCGGATGCTGGCGGATGCTGACTTTTTTAGAGCATACTTATGGTGTAGAATCTGCCAACAGTGTAGATCAGGTGGCTGCAGCTGCTGGCGCTATAGGTCGTTTCATTGCCGCTTTAAATCAAGCACCGGCTCCAAAATTAGGCGCAACGCTACCCGATTTTCATCACTTCCAAAAACGCTACGCGGCTTTTCTTCAAATATTAAAAACTGCTAACCCTGATCGAAGAACAGAAGCTGCTGAATCGATTGAATTTCTATTACATTGGGCCCAGAGTATTCCCGATTATAAGGCCCTAAACCTACCCCAACGACTAGTCCATAACGATCCAAAAATTGGCAATGTCCTTTTTAATCAAAAGAATCAAGCCGTTGCCGTTATTGATTGGGATACCGTTATGCCAGGCACCCTCCCAACCGACTTTGGAGATATGGTTCGGACCATGGTGGCTAGCGTCAGTGAAGATGAGGCTGATTTAGACCTAGTGAACGTCAATAAGGATTATTTTTCAGCTCTTTGCCAGCATTTCTTGAAACCTTTAAAGCCATTATTAAGGCCACTAGAAAAGCAGTATTTAATGTCGGGTGCCTTTTATATTGTGTTAGAGCAAATGCTTCGTTTTTTGCAAGACTATCTTCTGGAGGATGTTTATTATAAAATCCAGTATCCCAAACACAATCTCGTGCGCGCTAGAAATCAACAGGCTTTGTTTCAAGCTTTAAAAAATCAGGAACAGCAGTTAGAAGTATTGATAGCGGAAGCATTATAAGATAGTCTATCTCAAACTTTGCTGTGTTTGATATTCTTTAGGTGTCACACGAAACGCCTTCTTAAAGACA
>CAXIDD010000660.1:0-3172 GCA_964021975.1 uncultured Saprospirales bacterium
CCATGGGATCGACATAACAAACATATCCTTTCCTATAAAAGGTACGGTCATGGCATGTTCTCCAAGCGGTACTTTCGTAATTTCACCATCGATCCGACGTGCGCCACCTTCTCCGGCACTTTCAGCCATCGTCATAGCCGTACCATGTGATACACCACTGCCTAACATGGCAAAAGCAATTTTCAGGTGAGTAGCATCAGGTAATACTTGTTTTAAATAAGCTGCTGTACAATCGGTTGGTACCACATCAAAACCAACACCAGGCATGATCATAATGCCAGCTTCTTTAGCGGCTTGGTTCTTACTTGCGCCCAACTCAAAAGTATCAATCTCTCCGGTTATGTCTAGGTAATGCGTCCCGGTTTCGAGACAGGCATCCATCATAGGAGCTGCCGTAAATTTGAAAGGGCCCGCAGCGTGTAGGACAAGCGAAAAACGCTCTAAAGTAGTTTTTAATTTAGCTTTATCCTCTAAATCCAAGGTGATGTATTCCAAGCTATATTCTTCAGCTAAAGCTTTTAATTTTTCTTCATTTCTACCTGATAAAACAGGCTTCAAATCAAAATCACTAGCCATCTCAGTAATCAACTTTCCCGTATATCCGTAAGCACCGTAAAGTAAAAACTCCATATCTAAGTGTTTAATAATTATCTATCAATAAGTTGCAACCTCTAAGGTCTGAATGATCTAAGCGCCCGAGTACCTCAAAAGAACCATCTTCATAGATTTTACCCAAATCATCCGTAGCAATAAAACTAATGGTGTCTAAGTTAGCTAAATCTATGATATTCAGTGCAGCAGTTTTCTCTGATTTAGCTATAGCGAAAGGATCTGTAATACTCCGACATTGAATACGCATCGTTGGACTTGGATAAAAAACGCCGGCTCCTTTTGAATAAGCTTGCGATAATAATTCGGTCATCCCATATTCTGAATGAATACTTGGGACTTTAAAGGCCTTGAAATAGATATCGTGTAATTCCTCTCTTGTTATTGCCCTTCTCCTTCCTTTCATACCTCCGGTTTCCATAATGATTAAAGAGCTATAATCAATGGTATATTGCTCTGCCAAATCCCACAAAGCAAAACTTACCCCTAACAATACGGTTGGAATACCTTTGGCTTGGCAAACTTCTATTTGTGCTAATAAAGCTTCATAATCATAAAGAAAAAAACCACTCTCCGAATAAGGGCTTTGCCGAATAAAATAGTCCGCCATAAAAACTAAGGACGAATTTTGACGTTCTAAATAAGCAGGCAGCAGGGCTAGGACACAATACTGATCTAAAGGGCCATAAAAGGATTCGAATCCCATTTGGCAGATTTGATAGTACCAATCATCGTTGAATAGTAAATGCCGACTTGTAATCTGTCCCGTGGTTCCACTACTTGTAAATGTGCGCGTAGGTGTCCATTTACCTGTTTGAATTCGGTGATTTTTAAAAAATTGAATAGGCAAACAAGGAATATTTTCTAGACACTGTATATCCTCTATTGATCTATCAATTAGGGATAAATAGCGACGATACAAAGGATTATATTTGGCTTGAAAGCGGAAGACCTCCAAGGCAAGTTCGGAAAAATTTCCTTCGTTTACTTGAAGTATTTTCTCAGATAAAAGCGTTCTAGCCGACGTAAAAGCAATTTGATCTATTTCCAAAAAACTGTACCTTTCTTTTTGTGTTCTATAATAAACATTACAATCAATGCAAAAATACATATTCTACGTCATAGTCCTAAGTATTTCACTCTTTGCGTGCAGTAATCCGCCAGAATATCCTTTGGAGCCAATTATTAGCTACCGTGGCCTTAGTACCATTAACATTCCGCAAAGCAGTAGTTCCGTAAATGCCTTGGATACTATGATCATCAGAATTGGCTTTACAGATGGAGATGGTGATCTTGGAGATCAAGATAGCATCAACATCTGGTTGACGGATAGTCGCGATGGATTTCAACACATTTTTAAGATAAATGAGATTCCAGAGTTGGGCTCTAGTAGTGGTATTTCAGGGGAAATTGCCATCAAATTGACCAATAGTCCAGCCACCAAATACTTTTGCTGTACCTTCCCCAACACCAGAGTAACCTGTGTACCTAGTACGGAATTCCCAGTCGATACTATGTCCTACAGCATCAGGGTAAGAGATAGAGCTGGGAATTTTAGTAATGCGATTCAGACAGAGACTTTTAATATTTTGTGTCAGTAATGATTACATAAATACAGCTTTCACATTTAATAGCTATTGGATTGAGTGGAGGCAACCAGAAGGTCGCAGTGCTTGGCAACAGATAACTTTAAGGTAGAATGATCATTTAAAACCAGGGTCATCTTAACCCTTCAAGCCTACCCAATCTACGTTCTTTTTAAGCAATTCTAAAGTCTGTGCTTCCCTACTCCCAGCTGCTGTTTGATGATTATATTCCCAATTAGCAACGGGTGGTAAACTCATCAAAATGGACTCGGTACGGCCGTCGGTCTCCAGTCCAAATTTGGTGCCTCGGTCCCAAACCAGATTAAATTCTACATAACGCCCACGGCGTAGCATCTGCCACGCTTTTTCTTGTGGAGAAACTGGTTTATCGACATTCTTTTTCAGAAAATGGAGGTAAGTTGGCGCGAAGGTCTCCCCTACTGCTTGGACAAAAGCAAAGCGTTCTTGCTTAGAAAAACCATCCGTTTGTGCTAAGCGGTCGAAGAAGATTCCCCCAACGCCGCGTGTTTCTTTACGGTGTCGTAAGTAAAAGTAATTATCGGCCCACTCTTTGAATTTTGGATAGTAATCGGACGAATGCTGATCACAAACTTTCTTGAGTTGCTGGTGGAAATAACGCGCATCTTCCACCACGACATAATGTGGTGTCAAATCAATTCCGCCACCAAACCACCAAACCTGATCATTCATTTCAAAGTAACGAACATTCATATGAATGATCGGAACGTGCGGATTTTTAGGATGTAAAACAATGGATACGCCAGTCGCATAGAAATCTCCCGGAGCGATGCCTAGTGCTTTCCCAGCTTTATCATTTAAAGTACCGTGAACTGCAGAAAAATTAACGCCTCCTTTTTCAATATGTCGCCCTTGAATTACTCTGGTACGACCACCACCGCCACCAGGTCGTTCCCATAAGTCTTCCTGGAATTTTCCTTCACCGTCACCAGCTTCTA
>CAXIDD010000661.1:0-3170 GCA_964021975.1 uncultured Saprospirales bacterium
TGTCGTTTGACCGTGTAAATTTGGTCACTTTTTTCATGGAATTGATCAAAGCTAGTCTCATCTTGAATCCATAAAGCAAGGAGCATCGCTACGGCCATCCCTAAAGTGAGACCACCAATATTGATGATCGAATAACCTTTGTTTTTGATCAGGTGGCGCCAGCCAAGTTTAAAATTGTGTCGGTACATTGTCGGTGATTTTAATAAATTTAATAAACGAATCGGACGGATAATCCCAGGCCTAAAAAGGAGCATTACGTCTAGCCATAGTGCCCAACGAGCATAGGAATACCCCTTTTCTTCCCGGCGGATTTCAAATAATTCAAGTAAATCTCCTTCGATATCCAAATGATAGGCTGGCTTACAAAACCAGCTTAATAGCTTTAATGGAAACTTAGGAATGGTCTTTTTTTCTGACATTAAAAGCGTTTTAGTTGTAGCGCTCCGGGAGGGATGGCGTTCCAGAGCTGATTTCGGGTATCTCGTTTGTGTTGTAGCGCTTCTTGACCTAGAGCCGTGATGGTAAAGAAGCGTTTAGGTCGTCCACCGCGTTTGGGATTACTCTCCCCACTTCGTGAAGACAAGTACCCTTTCTCTTCTAGACGGCGTAACGCTACTTGCAATGCACCTACACTAACTTTGCGTTCTAAACGATCGGTTATTTCTTGTTTAATGGCGATGCCATAAGCTTGGTCATAAAGCACCCCAACGGTTAGCATAACGATTTCTTCAAATTCTCCTAGTTGATACTTTTGCATGTTAATTCCTATTTGTAGTATTGCAAAGTAAGTGAAATTTATAGTTAATTCCTAAATGTAGTATTCGTTTTTTGGAGAATAGTTACATTTGAGTGCTAAAAAAAAATGAAAAATGAAGTGGATCCATACCTTTTCCAAGTTACTTTTACTAATATGTATCATTAGTCTTAACCAAGCCGTTGCCCAAAAAAAATGGGAAGGACAGGGCCCAATTAATGTGGTCAAAACCAATACACTACCCATTCAGCGACAGTACGTAAGTACTTTTGATTTGGGAGAAGGGATTTATGCATCCAATGATTTCACAGGTGCTCGACTCAATGGAATTGTACTCAGTGGAGACACGCTAATTACCGCCTTAATTACTTCTGAAAACACACCGATAAATCCCAGCCCCTGGTATGCCTTTAAACTTTGGTCCACCCAAAAAAGAGATGTTCAACTAAAGCTAACCTACCAAAGTGGGGCCTTTCATCGCTATCATCCTAAAATAAGTTCGGATGGATTAAATTGGGAACGCTTGGACGAAAGTAGACTAGAGCTTGGACAGGTTGATACGAGTAGATTCAGACCATTAGCACAAGAAGTTACCTTGAGTTTATCCATTGGGCCGGATACTTTATGGCTATCTGCTCAGGAGTTAAAAACCTCTAGTCATAATGCAGCTTGGATCGATGATTTGGATGACAAACGCTATGTGTCTGCCTTAGAAATTGGGAAAAGCCGAGAAGGGCGATCCATTCAGGCACTAAAGATTGGGAAAAGTAATGATAAGAAGATGATTTTCGTTTTATCTAGACAGCACCCACCGGAAGTGACGGGGTACCTAGCGATGCAGTCTTTTGTTGAGCAAATTGCAGGGGATTCAAAAACAGCGAAAGCTTTCCGAAGAAAATTCAACACTTATGTAGTCCCAATGGCTAACCCCGATGGTGTTGATAATGGCCATTGGCGACACAATACCGGTGGCATCGACCTCAATCGAGATTGGGCCAACCGGAATCAACCAGAGGTAGCGGCCATTCAACAATTTATGAAAAATAAAGTGGCCGAGAAGGATGGCAAATTCTACTTTGGGGTTGATTTTCACTCTACTTGGGAAGACATTTACTATACCGTTGATCCTACTTTAGGTGGAAACAGTCCAGGTTTAGTGCCTAAAATGATTGAACAGATGGCTGCCGAAATTCCTGGCTTAGATCCAAATATTCGGCCGGGAAAGCCTGGGCCAATGATAACTTCCTATCGCTTTTTATTCTTTGAAATGGGGGCAGAAGCCTTGACTTACGAAATAGGAGATGATACGCCTCGAGATTTGCTTCAGCAAAAAGGAGCTGTTTCTGCTCAAAAGTTGATGGAGTTACTGCTAGAAAGAGAATAAGCGAATGAATCTAGCTTTCCAATTCTTCAATAAATCGTTTGGGAGTTTGTTGGGTCACTTTTTTAAAGGCTCTATTAAAGGTGGATTTAGAGTTGAAGCCACACTCTAGAGCGATACCTAACAGCGACTTTAGCTGGTGTGCTCCGCTTTTTAGTTGTTCAATGACTGCCTTTGTACGGTATTCGTTGATGAAGTCATTAAAATTGAGTTGGAAACCTTGGTTGATTACCTGGGATACTTGTTTGGAAGTTGTACCCAAGTTTTTAGCAACTTCACTAAGCGTCAGACTTGGATTCTCAAATAATTTGTCTTGTTCCATTAGCTGAATGACCTTTTGTTTCCATTCTTCTAAATTTTCAATGTTTCCATTGGGGATAGACTCCTCAATAGTGTTGATTTTTTTAAGGACCCCTAAAGAGGTATTTGCCTGTTGGAAAAGGGACATTTGCAGAGGTAATTCACTGCGTACCGCTACTACATAACCACTAATGGAGATATAATAAAACAGGATGGAAAAACAAAGGTAATACCAGAACTTACTACCAAACTCTCCCCATTCTGGGTTTAGAATAAAAAACAAGACCCGAAGGAAGAGGACTACAATAAAGGCCATTAAGAATCGAGGTATCCAATCGAATAAAATGGCATTGGCAAAGCTAACGGTATCCAGGGCATTTTGCCGATAGCGTTGATACCGACGCAGACTCAAAAATAAATAATAAACCATCGAGAGCAAGCCAGCAAATTGATACCAAAAATCCAAATCCATATCTCGGCCGTCGGCATAAAAGTAATAGCGTCGAAGGATAATTTTATCCGTAAGGAAAACGACCAAAATGAAGCCTAAATATATGAATCCAGGTCCAAAATGGAACCAGTCTGATTTTTGTAATCTAAAGTCGGGATTTAGCAAACTCCGGGTATAAAAATAGAGAACTGGTCCAATGAAAAAGAGCTGTTGAAAGGGTACATAAAATAAGGTGTCTCGCAACAAGCCTTCTCTATACCAACCGGCATAACCCAGCATAAATG
>CAXIDD010000662.1:0-3163 GCA_964021975.1 uncultured Saprospirales bacterium
CTGAATGGGCATCTTTGCAACAAGCCTAGCACTATCCAATCTAAATAAATGGATTTTCTAAGCGTCCTCGGGAGGTGTACCTCCCGAGGACGCTTGATTTTATACCTTTTCATAAAATAGTCATCTAATTTGCGTTTTCATCTAATTTACAGTAGTCTGTAAAATCCAAAAAGCAGTATCTTTCCATCAAAAATGAAAAACGCTGTTCTCCTGTTCGCTTTACTAAGTTGTGCTACTCTTGGCTGGGGCCAAACGGTCTTTTCAGCCAATGATCTTCCCCAAATTGGCGACACCCTCTATTTTGCGATCGATAATGATTTTTCTATTCCCAACTTACAAGAAACAGGTACCGATCTAAGCTGGGATTTCACCAAGCTCTACCCAAGTGACCTGGCATTGAATGTTTATCTCGATCCAGTCCAAACCCCTTTTACAGATAATTTTCCGGATGCTAACATTGCTTTACGCATTGACTTCGATCAACCCAGCTATTCCTATTTTTCACAAAATGACAGTTTGATTAATATACTTGGCTTATCGGTTAATATTGAAGCTATTGGAGGGGAGCAGCTGTTGAAGTTTAGCAACCCACAATTATTCACAACTATCCCAACTTCCCTGGGTACCAGTTTTAGGGATACATCCGTAGCGGAAGCGGAGGTACTTGGCCAGCTTATTTTTAAAACGACAACTTTCAGTAATGTTACCACGGATGGTAGTGGAGAGATCAAGCTTCCAGGTGGTAATTATTCAGCTTTGCGCCAACAAGTAATCACTGAACGAAGAGATAGCCTATTTACAGTCGTCTTTGGTCAGCGTTTCCTTTTTGAATCTACGAGCGAAACTGATACTATTTTTTTATGGATATCACCAGAAAGCAAGGGCATTATCCTGAGTACGGACTTAGTCAGCGGAAATGTTACTTATTATGCTCCAGAGTTAGAAAACTTACAAGCACCAGAGGCTAATTTTGATTTTACCTTATTGACCAATGGTCCTATTACTTTTAGAGATGCTTCTCAAAACACACCCTTCAACTGGAATTGGGACTTTGGGGATGGAAACACCAGTACCCAACAAAACCCCACGCATGAATTTGATAGCACCGGAACTTATAATGTTTGCCTGACCGTAGAAAACATTGCTGGGACTAATGAAGCTTGTCAAATGATTAGTTTTGTCACGACTAGCACTAGATCATTGCTGAATGCCTTGCCAATTAAAGTATTCCCAAATCCTGCTGATCAAGTCGTGAGGTTTCGTTTGGAAGGTCAGCCGCTTCGTGCCTCTGAGCTCCTTCTCTACAACCAATACGGACAATTAATGCAAAGGCTGACTTTTCAGGCAGATCAAAGTATTGTTACTAAAGACTGGCCCACAGGCCTCTATTACTATCAAATAATCCAGGAAGGTCAATTGCAAAGTAGCGGTCAATTTTCAATAAGCCGATAAATTAGTTTATTTTAGAGAAGCTATTTGAATTTAAGTAAAAACCACCTGATATGAGTAGACCTATCATTGAAGTCCCTAAAGAACCTATAGATTGGTTTTTAGAGGGCGTGGCATGGATTGCTATTTTTTCTATGTTTGCCTACCCTTTATATCATTATGGTTCTTTGCCGGAAGAAATCCCTACCCATTTTGGACCAGATGGACAACCGGATGCCTTTGGATCTAAGAAATCTATTTGGATTTTACCGATCATTAGTCTGATCACTTTTATTATTTTTGTTGTACTTAACCGCTCGCCACATATCTTCAACTACCCTACTAAAATCACAGAAGATAATGCATTGGTACAATACCAAGCAGCTACCAGATTAATGCGCTTACTCAATGCAATCATTACCGTTTTTATGGCTTACATTACCTATGGTATTGTTCAAACAGCTCTGGAAAACCAAAATGGCTTGGGTACTAATGCTATCTGGATTTTTATGACAGCCGTCATAGGCATAACTATTTATTATTTTTGGAAAAATAAACAAAACAAATAGGCATTAGAAGATAGTACCTTGGTCCATTTCTACGTTCCAGTTAAAAAGAACCAGAAAAATTGGTTCAATGGTTACTCTCTTACTTAAATAAGGAAGTTGTTCAAAAAATAGGATAGACTTCCTTACTTTTGCAAAAAATCTATACCATGAATATAAATAGTATCAACCGTATTTCAACTTATACCTCTTTCATACTCGTATTGGTCATGATGGTCCTAAATGCTTGTACTTCTGTATCAAGCGCTAACATTGCGGATCTCTCCGAAAAAGATCAAACTTTACTAAAAGATAAAAGCAACAATTACAAAACACTAAGGGTTGGCCAGTTTCAAGTACATTACCAAAAGGATTCCTATTCTGCCAGTCAAAAGGAAACTTTTAAGCAAGAATTGGAATATGCTTTAAGTCAATCCTTGAAAACTGTAAATGTGAATAGCTTTGACAAAGAGGCTCATTTCATTTTATTCCCTACTAAAGAAGAAATGGATGCACATCTTGGTCAACTTCCTATCCGGCATTATGTAAACCCAGATTACAATACTGGGTACTTTGTACATAATGAGGACCTTCGCCCTTACTTTACGCAGAACTTATTCCAAATGATTGCCATAGAAAATTGGGGCCGCCCAAAAGGAATTATGCTGGCTATCGGTGGTTCTTTGTTTGCAGATGCTCGTTGTGGAGACGTCAAATACTTTTTGGATGAAGTTGGTGCTGCTTATGCGCGAACAGGAAATGTAATGTCTTATCGGGCCATGTTTAACGATTTTTATCCATCCCTGCAAGCAAGACCAATTCTAGCAGAAATTCAAGCGGCTACACTTTACCAATTTGTCCAAGACAACTTTGGCACGGCTAAAATCCGAGAACTCTGGACCTACGGCATATCCCGTTTAGAGGGGGTTATTTACCTAAGTCCTGGAGAAGTTGAAAGAGAAATTATAGGCCGATGGAAAAGCTACACGCCTACCCAAGAAGTAGACTTAGAAAACATCGACAACTTTGGTTGTTAGGAATTAACAAAACCTAATGTCAAAAATTGGCCCGCTTTTTGGTAGTTATTGTAAGTACTAATGTTTAACTATGTAAAAGAAGCGCCACCAAAAAGTGGGCCTATGAGAGAAATCTTATACTTACTATGCTTTACTCCCCTATTGTGCTTTTCG
>CAXIDD010000663.1:0-3159 GCA_964021975.1 uncultured Saprospirales bacterium
AAATCTGATCAACTATACTCAACTTGAGATTACCGAATTACTTTTAATAACAAGGGGCATTTCCTATTTTGTCACTACTACTTTTGTTAAAAAAATTCTACATTACTCATCCGAAGTCCATAAAGCCCAAAAGTAACACTATAAAATAGGACCATATTAAAAAGCTATTTGAATCTAAGTAATGGTTAAAAAAAACAGAAAAATTCCCAACCAAATATAAGACTTCCATAGTCTTAATAAGAAAACTAATCAACCATGAACATCACAAAGCTATTTCTATCCATTCTAATGATCGGGTTATTTTCGTGTAGTGAAGAAGAGCCCCTTTCTATTAATGATCCTAGTATCCCCGACCCCAATATTGAATCCAGTGAACTTCCAGCTTCTATGGTAGAATTCTCTAAACAATTGTTTACCAAAGTACTGGAGCAAGAAGCGGAGGACAAAAACATCCTTATTTCTCCACTGAGCGTTGCCGCAGCACTTTACATGACCTACAATGGTGCGGATGGAAGTACCCAAACTGCGATGAGCAATGCCTTGGCATTGAATAATATGTCAGTTGATACGCTTAACGTTGCTTTTGAAGCATTAAGCAGCTTGCTACAAGAAGCTTCTGGTAATACCAAATTACAAGTTGCCAACGCAGTTTTTTGGGATGGTAATAAGCTTACTCCCAATGAAAAAATTTTAAAATCTATTCGAGAGCAATACCAGGCGGAAACCATACAGGGAGATTTCACCAATAACCCAGATCAAGTTTTAGCCACCATCAATAATTGGGTGAACGATAAAACCGAAGGTAGAATCGAGAAAATCCTAGAGGAGTTAAATCCTCAAGAAGTCATGTTTTTGGTAAACGCCTTATATTTTATTGGCGATTGGAGCCAAGCTTTCGCTGAAGAATCTACCTCCGACCGTGATTTTCAATTGGGTGATGGCCGTACCCTTCAAGTCCCTACGATGACTCAAGACAATCAGTTTCGTGTCCTGATGAATGAAGAATATACTGCAGTAGAACTTGCATTTGATGATACTGACTACCTTATGCAATTTGTCATACCATCAACAGGAGTTGATATTGTAGATTGGCTTAATCCAGAACGACTAACAAGCATCAACCAAAGCATAAAGGACGATGCACAATTACAAAGAATATCTCTTTCGCTTCCTAAATTTGAGATTAAGTACAAGATTTCTTTGAATAATGCGCTCAAAGCACTGGGCATGGAGATCGCCTTTGATCCTTTTGATGCTGATTTCTCAAAATTTGGTTCCTCCTTAGAAGGAAACCTATACATAAGTCGAGTGGAACACAAAACTTTTCTAAAGATTGATGAAAAAGGGGCAGAAGGAGCTGCGGTAACAGCGGTCGGCATTGGTATTACCTCTATGCCCCCCAGTGTTGATTTTAATCGCCCATTTATGGTCCAACTGGTGCACAAGCCCAGCAATACCAATATTTTTTCTGGTGTGATTCAAAATCCGATGGAAAATAAGTAAAGCAGTAAGACCCGGAAAAGAGAGGTCTTGGTTGAAGCCCATTGGATACATTTGTATCATCCAAAACTTAATTCAAAAAGGCACAAGTACAAATCTATTTTGTACTTGTGCCTGTATTTGAATTTCAATCTTCTCCTACCTGTATTTTACCTGTAAAAAAAGGTTTACGCCTTCCGGTTCTGCTTCAATACAAATGACCTCCTTTGCTACACCTGCTTGTTGGGCCAAATCCTCCAACTCTGCATTGGTCCGATGATGCAAATACCAATCACCCATGATCTCCATTACTGGACGAGAGCCATTTCGAGGGTGAAAATTCCCTATAACCATTGCTCCGTTTTTTTTAACATTACCCAGTAATCGCTGAAAGATGCGTACAAAAACGGAATCCTCAAAGTAATCAAAGAGGCCAGCTGACCAAACTAAGTCAAACTGCGCGGTACTACGAAAACGAAAAATATTTTGCTGAATGAAGGTCACCTTATCGAGGTGATTTTTAAGCAGGTTCTTTGCGTAGGCAATTGCTTTTACATCCAACTCAATACAGGTAAAATGGATGTCTACTCCCGGATTTTCTTCCAGAAACTCAAGCAGGTCTCGGGCAGGACCACTGGCAACATTTAAAACTTGATAAGTTCCTTCGTGAGCTAGCGTATTTTTTAGTAGTAAGTTTTTGAAATAGGTTTTGCGATTCCTTACTGCTCGGGCGGCTGTGAAATCATTGAGAAACAGATCCCATTTGTAAAATTTGGGGTTTGAAGAAACCTTTTTTCGATAGATATCATCAATAATTTGGAAATCTCCAGAGTAGCCGTAAGGTTTGACATAATTCCATCCAAGGATATTTTCTTTTGTCAGAACTTCCGCCAAGTTCAATCTAAACTCTTTCAAAAGATTGGGATCCTTCTTTATCAGATGATGACAATCCTTCACTAATCGTTTTAGATTAGCATAATCCTCTGGATCAGGTCCATTTTTTTGGAGAATGTTGTTTAAAAAGGTCTGACTGGAAATTAGTTTAGCCGAAGGTGTTTGATTTTCAATTAAAGTTTTCATTTGAACCTGTTTTGGTGATGAATAATGAATGGTTCAAAGTTGAGGACCTTAGCAGGAGAAAGCTAATAAGTGCACCCTAGATATTATACAACTAGGGTTTTTACTAGATATTAGCGGATTAAGCCTAGGAATTAAAATACTATTGTAGATATGGTCTATTTTGATTTACCTTTAGGGTATTCGTTCATCACCTAAAACCTGTATAATGAGATATAGAATATTTCTCCTATTGATCGTAATGTATCCCTCACTTGGATTGTGCCAAAATGCTACAGTAGAAATAAACACAACAAAAAATGATTCCCTTAAAAACTGGAAGAAAACAAAAGTTAACCGATTGAGACATGCTTTTTATTACAAAAAAGATGGTCATAGACCTAAAACTATTTCCTTTATTACAGGTACACAGGATAAGATAAGCTTAATAAATTTTTGGAAAAAAAATAAAACAAATAGCCACTTAAGAATTTCTCTTGGACTTCTAGAGGAAAATAGAAATAGCGTAAAAAGATTAAAACCTAATTTAGTTTTATTTGCAGAAATGTTTGATTCAATAAACTACAATGACAATAAGACGCCCTTATATAATCTTGAAATATT
>CAXIDD010000664.1:0-3156 GCA_964021975.1 uncultured Saprospirales bacterium
AATATAAATAGAGGTGGAGAAGTTGATGGAGGTATGCTAAGCACCACAGATGGAACATCTATTTATAACATTTGTCCATTTAATCAGATAGGAGCTATCATACCGGTTGTTACACCGGAAGCAATCGCAGGATCAGCTTATCGCTTAGTGATTACGGATGAAGATAACCGTATTCTTTTCCCAGATGTTCAAAATAATAACATCAATTTTGATGGTGCGATGCCTGGTGAGTACAGAATTTGGGGAATTTCCTTTACGGGGGATTACCGGGGTCAATTTGGATTAGATGTTTTATCGGATCCTTTATCTACAGAATGTTACACTGCATCTGATAACTTTATTACCGTAATCATAACGGATACGGAGAATAGTCAAATCAGTACTGCCGATGGAATGGATACCCTCACTTTAAGTGGAGATACCAACCCATTGATTGCTTTCCAAAATACAACAAGTGAGGCTGCGCCTTATCGCTATCTACTGACGGATGCTACTGGAACCATTCTACAAATTACGGAAACAGACCAATTAGACTTCAGTGGTTTAACGAATGGGGTTTATCAGGTATATGGCATTAGTTATACCGGAGTATTCCAAGCTGAAGTAGGAGATCTGATCACGGATACAGATCTTGCTGATCTATGTTTTGCCTTATCGGAAAACATCATTACCGTTGTAATAACTTCACAAACGAACCTCGTACAAAAGACTAATTCATCATTACAGCAAAAAGCCTTAGCTATTTTTGAGGTCCAGGTTTATCCAAATCCAGTACGAGATCGGATGATGGTTCAATTTGAATGGCAGGAAAAGGAAACGGAGTCCGTTCTCTTAAGGGTAATTGATCAGAATGGCCGGATTTTGCAGCAGCAAAATATTCCTGCTCAATTTGGCAAGAATACCTATGAATTAAATCTAAGTAACCTTCCTGAAGGTTTATTTATGATTCAGCTTAGCGGAGCGGATTATCAAGGTAAAAAGCGTTTCATCAAAGTTCAGTAAACGTAATTTGGCGCTATTTCATTGATATGAAATAGCGCCAAATTTTCTATATAATACGGCCTACGCCTACCCCTCAAACCTCCTAATAGGGCATTTAATAGGGAGGGTGGGCTTCCCTTCAGAGCCTGTATCGACTTTACGTCGGTAGGATTTAGAGGGCACGGGATGGCAAAAAAGGCTAGCTGTAGATGTGATGCGTTTGCCCTTTTTATGCCCTTTTAATCTACCTTAAATAATTTCCTACCAGCCGGCCCCTCTCTAGTAAACCACCGAAAGTCTAAGCTATCCTTACTATAGCCAAAAATGTCATAAGTATGGGGCCCCAGTGTGATAGTGGAATCAATGTCATTGATGTCAAATGCACCAAGTTCTAATGTGTCATTGTAAAATAGTTCGAGGCTTGATACTAAAAAAAAACTATCAGTCTCAAGAAACTCGACAATAGGGAATGGTTCATAATTAGAATGATATTCCCAATCTAGATGAGTCAAAGCATTAATTTCTTCTCTCCATTCCCAAGTCCCATATATGATTTCACTTAATGGAGGGAGTTCTTCCTTGAAGACCTCTTTTTCGCAAGAAAAAGGAAGTATACAGAGGATTAATAGTGGGATTAATCTAATCATTTTTGATGACTTTATAAATATTCAAATCTTTAGCACTTGTACTTCTAATCAAGTAAGTACCACTTGCAAATGGAGAAAGGTCAATTTCAAGTTGGGTGTTTTTGGGATAAAAGGTTTTAAGTAACTTACCTTGATTACTTAATATTTGTATCTGCTTCGTACCTGTTTCCAGGTTTAAGGTGATACTTTTGGAGGTAGGATTAGGGAAAACAACGAATTGTCCGCTAGGATTGAAGCCTAAGTCGATTTTTTTGATCACAGGTCTACTCGCATTCGAACTAATATTTCCACAAATCACATTTTGGATAACCCATCGATTATTGTGGGCCAAATTTCCGAGAACAAACCCATTATAGCTTAAGGCAGGGCTAGACAGTCTAAGGATAGATCCTTTCCCTAAATTTGCATCGATATCACTTAGATATGCCATTATAGTTCTATCTGGACCATTATAATTATTACGAAAGATATAGCCTAAATTACAAAGACCTGTATTTGTCGCGTTATCATGTTGCGCACCAAAAAGATGGCCAAACTCATGAGGGTAGGCATACCAAGGATAATCCATCCCTTGGGTATAGTTGACTATTGCTGTTTCACCCAGTTGATTATTGTAGCCATTACAAGTAACTGGAACTCCATTGGCATAGCCATAAATCCCGCCATATGTACGGTGGGTTTGTAAGATGGCTTTGTCATAGGTTTGATTAGGCCCTAAACCAAGGTTATTCTTGGCGTAAATTTCAAATTGATCTACATCTGCATTGATCCACTGTTGAAAATTATAATTTCCTTGTGGAACAGATACACTTGCAGCGGGTACCTCTATGGTTGTCATAGAAAAATTATAATCCATCAGGCTATTTACAAGCATCACCCCAGTTTGTCGGTACCCTAGCGTTAGATCATAAACGGTAAGTTGTGGAGGCAGGTTAACGAAAAAGGGATTACCTGCATAAATGGCTTGATAAACACTAAGAATTTGATCATACAAAGAATCTGTATAGCAATTCAAAAAATCCCATGGTTGGCTACATAACCTATCACCAATCGGAGGAGGATCACAGAAAGGGACGGTTATAGGATTAGGACAATTACTACTAAAGACACTTTCCGTATTTTGAAGTTCTAGATCATTACCGCATTCTGAGGGAGGTAATTCGCTAAAATCTTTTTTGATCAATAGAGCATCCACAAAGTCAATAGGTCGTATTTTGAAATATTCGCCATTTAAGGAAATATGCCCAGAGATTAGGCCTGTTTTTGAACGGGAAATCATGAAATCCCCAGGTTCTTTTAGTCCTAATATTTCACCACTCCAAATTTCGTAAGTGAGTACTTCTTCTTTGTGATTGGTTTTTTGCTCAAAATAGTGAGCTGACTTGATTAATAAATTTTCATCTATACCTGGGATTTTTAGGACCATATCTAATTCTTTTTCGCCGGCAATATTTTGGAAGCGAACTGGCCAACTCTGTGTTATTCCTTTAGATTTATCTGGCTGCCCAAATGTTTCAATAAATTTATT
>CAXIDD010000665.1:0-3155 GCA_964021975.1 uncultured Saprospirales bacterium
TATTATCGTAGCTCAATTGATTGGCAACTGCTGCGACGGCAATCCCTGTTTGATATAATTCAGGATATTGAAAGAGTAAATTTAGGGTTGTCGAACCACCGCCACTCCAGCCGTGAACCGCAATCCTCTCAGCGTCTACAAAAGGATAGGTTTCTATGATTTTTTTACAAGCCATTGCCTGATCTCTAATGTTTACCACCCCAATCTTACGGTAAATAGATTTTCGCCATTCTTTTCCTTTGGGTGCTGGAGTTCCGCGACCATCTACGGACAAATAGATGTAACCATCTGCTGCCATATCGCCATCATACAGTCGATTTCTGCCCACACCAAAGCGATTGGTAGTGGTCATAGCTGCCGGCTCGGTATAGACATTGAAGACCGTTGGGTATTTCTTATTGGGGTCAAAGTTTTTAGGTTTGGCCATCCAACCATCCATCACTACGCCATCTTCGGTTGTAACGCTGATATAGCTTACATTGGATGATTCTTTCTGACTTGGATCAAATTGATTGGCAATACTATTTCCTGGGTCAAGCGCCTGATGATTAGAAACGCTAATTTGTTCTCGCATTGGGCGGGTATAATAATTCGAGAAACTATGCACAGCAAATTGGGCATCTGGTGTCAATTGATAAGAATGACTCCCTTCTTGATCAGCCGGGGTCAATCTTTCCGCCTGTTCTTTTCCACTTAAAGCGGTGCGGTAAAGGTAGCTTTCCGTAGATTGATCCGGAGAAGCCATAAAGTACAAATGTCCTCCTTTTTCATCTACCAAGACTGGACTAATCATATCATAATCACCCGTCGTAATTAAGGTCTCCTTTTGGCCATCTCTTGAAATCTTATAAACGTGCCTCCAACCATCTTTTTCGGTTATCCAAAGAAATGATTTACCTCCATCGATCCACTTCCACATATTGCCATCTTCCCAATCTGTACGAATACTAATCCAGGCTTCTTCTTTTTCTTCATAAACCAGTTTAGCAGCACCTGTTTTGGCATTGGTAAAATACAACCTACTTTCGTTTTGCTTTCGGTTGAGCTGCTGCAAGATCAATTGACTATTATCGGCCCATTCCATCCTAGGAATGTAGTTCTGCTGGGCATCACCAGGAACAGACATCCATTTTGTTTTGCCTTTCTTAACATCAACTACTCCTATTCTACAAGCACTTGGGGACTCTCCTACCTTTGGGTATTCAACCGGAATGGTATAAGCATAAATAGAATCGGTCGTATTGATCATCAAGAAATTCTTGATTTTATTGGCATCAATTTGCCAATAAGCAATACGCTTACTATCCGGACTCCAACGGAAGCCATCCAGACAACTGAATTCCTCTTCATAGGCCCAGTCAAACGTTCCATTAATTAGTTTCGGTGTACCATTTGTATTAGTTAAAGCCTTTATTTTTCCTGATTCCAAATCTTCCGCATAGACATTGCGCTCGCTGACATAAGCCACTTTTTGAGCATCGGGAGAAAACTTGGCAAACATTAATGAAGATGCGGGTCTTCCTTTCCCCAATTGTCGTAAAGATTTACTTTCTAAATCCAGTACCCAATAATCTCCTCGAGTATCGAAGCGCCATACTCTTTTTGAATTGGTATAAATCAGGACTTTTGATTCATCTGCAGAGAAATCAAAATCTCTAACGGCTAAAGGTTCTGAAGCACCGGCAGGCGTTAATAAATCAGATGCAATAATGGTTTTTATAGATTGATCTGCAAAACTGTATTGTTTGATCTCATTATTTTGGTTAAAATAGTACGCATTCCCTTCAGGTGACCACTTAGTGCCACGGCCTGGCTGCGCCATTGCTATAGAAGAAAAGCCAATGAGCAGTATAAATAGTAGTATTTGTCTCATATCTGGATATTTATTCGTTAATGTATCCCAAAATATTTATTTTGTGATGTCGTACATGGATGAATCGCCTAAGTTTTAGCCTTCGGCAATCTATCCATGGAAAGGCAAAATTACAAATTTCCTTCTATCATCGAAATCTATATAGATTATGGCAACTATTAACTTAACAGTCAACGGAAAAAAACAGCAATTTGAAGTAGATCCAGACACTCCAGTATTATGGGTGCTAAGGGATCATGCCAAGCTAGTTGGCACTAAATATGGCTGTGGAATTGGTCAATGTGGCGCTTGTACCATTCATATCGATGGCGTAGCAATGCGTTCTTGTTCGATTCCAGTTTCGGCCGTTGAAGACAAAAAAATTACTACTATTGAAGGTCTAGGTGCAGAAGGTTTACATCCTGTACAAGAAGCTTGGCTAGAACATGATGTGGCCCAGTGTGGTTATTGCCAAGCGGGACAAATCATGAACGCCGCATCTCTACTTAAAGAGAATCCAAATCCAAGTGATGCAGAAATTGCTACGGCTATGAATGGTAATATTTGTCGCTGTGGAACTTACACCCGAATTAAAGCAGCCGTAAAAACTGCCGCTGAAAACCTGTAAGATTCCCTCATTTTCGTTTTATCAAAAAAATCACATTATGACTACTATAAAAACAACCTATAACCGTAGGTCATTTTTAAAAGTTTCTGCTGCTGCTGGTGGTGGAATGGCTCTAGGCTTCAGCTGGTTGGCTTCTTGTACGCCTATTGAAAAAGCTGAAAAAGGTTTAGAAATGCCAGAAGAATGGTTCGAGATGAATGGTTTCTTAAAAATTGGCGACAATGGAGTCGTCACCATTATGTCTCCTAATCCTGAAATAGGCCAAAATGTCAAGACTTCAATGCCAATGATTGTAGCTGAAGAGCTTGATGTAGACTGGTCTCAGGTTATAGTGGAGCAAGCGCCACTTAATACCAATGCCTTTAAAGGACAAATAGCAGGTGGCAGCCAATCTATTCGTCGAAATTGGGATGGCTTGCGGATGGCCGGAGCTACGGCTAAAGCAATGTTACTTGAAGCTGCTGCTCAAAAACTAGAGGTACCGGCAACGCAACTATCCGTAAGCAATGGTGTCATCTCCCATACCAATAGCGATCAAACCTTAACTTATGGTGAACTTGCTTCCCTAGCGGCTACCCTAGAGGTACCGGAGGAAGTTGATATTAAAGACACCAAAGACTTCAACATTATTGGTAAACCAACTAAAAATGTAGATGGTAAAGCACTCGTAACCGG
>CAXIDD010000666.1:0-3147 GCA_964021975.1 uncultured Saprospirales bacterium
AATAAGTGGCACCAAGTTCAATAGTATGCTTAGGGTTTAAATGACGAATGATAGTGGCCCCTACACTGGTATTATCGTAATCATAGAAGACCGTACCTTCCGAAAAGAAAAGCGGCTCTGTAGACGCAAATCTTTGCAGGTTAAGTGAGGCGCCCCATTGACTACCTCTAATATATGGGTTTCTATAATGAAAATTGAAGTTGTGTCGTCCATCAATATTTTGATAAAATGTAGTTAGCTTGATTCCTCGGCCCCGCCAATTTGCGTCCGTAATTCCTAATTGATACCAAAAATTGCCTTGTACTCCACCAAAATTAATAATTGGAAAAAAGGTAAGTGCTTCCTTAATTTGAAAGGTTAAAGACAAGCCTTTTGCTAGTGTATCTATTTGATACTTTACATCTGCGATACCTTCTAAATTTAATAGAACTTGACGATCGCGATCTAGTAGACTTTTATTTAGATTGGTTGGTTTTTGTTTGTAGGAAGGAAAACAGGTATTCCGTTTTTGTTTTATTTAGTCCAGTGAAATTAATTTCTGACACCAGGAGGGTATCATTGGCTTGTCCTGGCATTTTAGACCATACCATGATAAATAGCAAAATGCTCCACCAAAACGTTTTTATGTTTCTGGTCTTCATTCTGCAATAATGAAAAGAGTAGGGCAAAAATTCATCTTTTTGCCCATTAAATTCATATTATTTATTCAGGAAAGGATAAGATTTGCTCATATCGGACATAATAGCTAGCATCTCAGAAGCTATTCTATTCAATAATGAATCCATCTAAATTTATCGATTGACTCGAATCCCAAAGTTCAAGGTTGAAGCCTGGCCATTATTGGTTTGCAAAAAGTCATTGGTAAAAGCAGTATATAAGACTTCAAATTCTAAGTTTCGGTTGACCTGGTATTTTGCGCCTAAACCTGCCTGGGCAAAATAATCGAAATTCTCCTGCCAAAAGGGGGAAAAATTGGTCAGTACATAAAGGGTTGTTTTTGGATTAGGGAAATAACTCAGAATCACGGTTGCCGGAGTTGAAACTCGATTGAGTGCACCCTCATCAACACTACCAATATCTTCCCATTGAAAATCTACCTCTGTAAAAAGGGAAAATTTTGATCCTAAAGTGAAATCATTAAAAAACTGTGTCCACCAAGTAGCCCCATTCCAGTCAATAAACGGTAACTCACCATTTCCTTCCAGGTCTTCTCCAATCGGAAACCAAAAGGCACTCTCTATGGAAAAGTTGGGTAATTTTTCAAATGGCGCCCAGCGGATTTTAGGCCCAATGGTGGTGACCCCTTGTCGGAAAGAATTGGCCTCCCCACTGCCAAAAACACCAAAGGCAGAATTGGGCAAAGCCTCATTAGCTACTCGCCGATAGCGCAAATCAAATCCTGCGTTAAAACGATTATCCACGCCATAAAGAAAACTTACGAAGGAAGTAAAAAAAGTAGAGCGCTGTGTTAGGCTTTCGCCATCACCAGTGCGTTGCGTATATAAATTATTGAAGATTTTGGTTTCGGTTGTCCCTTTTGCAATGGCTGCGGACACCACATAACGATTGGCACTGTTTCCAAGTGCTGCATTGGAATTGGATTGCGTCAGATCATTTAAAGACCAATCGTATCCATAAAAGCCAATTTTATAATCGTCAGGAATAGCAGATACTCGATAATTATTGATAAAGGTTCTAGCGGCTTCTTTGCCACCACCAAAATCATTACTATACCACTCAAATATTTGTGAAAGGGCAACGCTTTCATCTTCCGAATCTATTTTGATGAAGGAAGGATTATTCAGGGCCTTTTTTGTTTGAGTTTCTAGCTGTTTATCCAATAACTCGGGCCGATAAGCAAAAGTAGTAATTGGAGGGCAATCTATTGCTCCGCACACAAGTACAAAATGGAATCTAGGGTCCTGATAAGTTTTTAATAATCGATCTTTTTCGAGTTGATTTAAGGTCATTTTTTCTCCAGCTACCAGTCTTTTTTTGGCATCAAAAAAGCCATTTACCCGCAAAACAGAATTTACGGGATAAGCTTCCGCAGCAGCCTTGATTACTAATAGATTGTAGGCATTGATGTAGAATGCCTTTACTGTATTGGCATCTAAGCCCATAATATTAGCAGATTCGACTTCTAAGATCAAAGAATTAAGTTCTGGATTATTTGCTAGATCTTGATAGTCTACTTTCCCATCTTGTACCTGCATTTTTAAAAAGGCATCAGTACGATCAAAAAAGCTTTTGTCAAGGTTACTTTGAGCTTGGATTAAAGTAGTTAAACTTAATAATACGATTAAAGTACTAGTTAGATTTTTCATTATCTTCTATGTTGATTGTTTTGCACTTCCATATTAGGGGTTTCAAAAAGTCGAAAAGGTCGTGGTCTAGTCAATTGAAGTATTACGAGGAAATAAGTTGTGAAAACTGTCGCACATGCGACGCTAAAAAGATTGCTTTCTTTGCTGGTACCATTCAACTCCAAGCCAAATCCACACCACTGAATATTCTAGCCCAACCATCCACAAGTTTTCGGTGTAAACCGGATAACTATAATTGATATAAGTCAAGGTGGCTAATGCGCTCCAAATAATTGGAAATCTATAATTGGTAAATAGACATAAAGCAAGCGGTAAAATAGTGTACCAGGGATGCACGGTAGTGGCCAAGAACAAGTATAAACAGAAGCCAAAAAGGGCGCGCTGGAAAAAGGAAGGCCAATCCGTTTTTTTATCAAAAAGCCCCCATAAAGCGATAGTGGCCACCGCTATTAATCCCAACTTAGGTCCAACCGTTTGGATAATATTGTATCCAAAGCTTTGATAACCAACCCAGCGCAAGAGGTAAAAAATACTGGCATTGAATTCAAATTTCCGAAAGTACAAATCGATGCTAGATCCAAAGCCATTAATGAATGCTGCATTGTATAGAGGCAAAAAACAAAGCAAAACCAATAAAATCACACCTATATAATAAGGTATACTTTTACGCCAACCCAAACGAGACCATAAAAAGGGCAAAAACAAAATGGTTAACAACTTGGAAAGAATGGATAGGGCATAGAAAATAGTCGCTTGCACCTGCTTTTGCTTAATCAGCGCATACATTCCACACAAGAAGAAAAAAACAAGCGCCCCTTCA
>CAXIDD010000667.1:0-3145 GCA_964021975.1 uncultured Saprospirales bacterium
ATGTCAAATCCTATTACAACAACCTATGACCTACCTAGTGAATATACATCTGGATCTAATAGAGGTCCTAAACCTAAAATGCATGTATTGAGTATAGGTACTTCAGATTATGAAGGGACGAATTTAGACTTAGCCTTTGCCGATCAAGATGCCCGCTCTATGGCCATGGCGCTATCCTCAGCGGGTAATCGATTGTTCAGTGAGGCAAGAGGGACAGAAACCTATTGTATGACGACGGCTATTCGAGATTCTTTTCAAATGGCTAAATCAAATATTAAATGGCGGTTTGCTAATAAAAAAGAAATACAAACAAGGTTTGCGGTACTCGAAAATACTGCGAAGGCAGAGGATATCATCGTCATTTTTCTAGCCGGCCATGGCCTCAGTCGCAACGAGCAAGATCGGAGCCGGTTTTATTACCTCAATCAGGGTATTAGCTCCGAAGATATGATCAATGACCCGGACTTGCGAGCTAAATATACCATTAGCTCAGATGAATTGACAAAATGGATGGGTAAAATTCCAGCCCTTAAAAAGATCTTAATCATCGATGCATGTAACTCTGGGCAAATGATTGAAGACATATCCGGCGTTCAATCCCGATCCGTTGATGCAGCTCAAATTAGGGCTTTTGATCGGATGAAGGACCGTGCAGGTATGTATGTGCTATCAGGAAGTGCAGACAATAAAGCCAGCTATGAAGCTGCTGAATTTGGCCACGGTCTGTTGACTTATGCTTTGCTCAGTGGGATGCGTGGTCCAGCAACTAAGAAAGGCTCTGGCGGAGAACAGTTGATCGATGTCATGAATCTATTTCAGTATGCTGCCGATGAGGTACCTGTGTTGGCCAACCGGATTAAAGGCATCCAAACGCCAATTTTGGGGGTGCCAAGCAATGCGTCCAGTTTTGATATAGGGCTGGTAGATGAGATGGTAGATATACCCATTGCTACCAACAAACCAGTCATTCAAAGAAGTACATTCATGAATAAAAATACCTTTAATGATCCGCTAAATCTGACCGAAG
This sequence comes from uncultured Saprospirales bacterium, assembly GCA_964021975.1. Taxonomy (GTDB): domain Bacteria; phylum Bacteroidota; class Bacteroidia; order Chitinophagales; family Saprospiraceae; genus DATFKA01. The sequence continues at coordinate 1,028 of CAXIDD010000667.1, forward strand.
AATTAGAGCTTCTTTTTCTGAAAGAAAATAGCAAGGGTAAGCAAGGTAATTTTGTTTTTATTGATACCAATAATTACCCAAAAGCTTATCGTTTGGGTGGGCTTTATGAAATGCTTGATGACCAAATTAAGATTCAGCTTAAATTATCTAAGGATGGCACCTTTGTGGCTGATCTCAATATTCCTCCAGCTAAAAATGTAAAGGTCCTGAGTAAGTTGATTGACCGAGCGGTTCGGAATTATTTGGATAGTCTTGAATAAGTCAATTTGAAAGTCTTAAACTTTACCACTTTAGTTGTTGTTCAGCAAACATATTCTCTCAAAATCTTTACCGAATGAAGTGGTTAAAATGGACAGGCATCGTACTTGGCGGTTTATTCGTCCTGGTGCTTATATTAATTAATGTAGCAGCGGGGTTCTTTAGAATGCCGGATAAACGAGTCCAGAAACATTTTGAAGAAGCGGGCGTCGATTACAGAATCCATCGCGAAACGTACTGCGATGCGCCGATCCGGTGGATCGAATCGGGTAACTTAAATTCAGGGACCTTGGTCTTCTTCCAACACGGTGCCCCTGGTGGCTTCGGTGATTTTTCAGACTACATGATTGATGCCGATTTAGTCAAAAATGCGCGTATGGTGACGATGGACCGTCTGGGGTATGGCTACTCTAATTATGGCGAAGGAGAGCCGTCCATTATCGAGCACGTCAAGGCTGCTAAGTTTGTTTTAGATCAATATCAACCAGATACCATTATCTTAGTAGGCTATTCTTATGGAGGACCAATTGCTGGATCCCTAGCTGGAAGACATCCCGAAAAATTGAAAGCTTTATTGATGTTGGCACCAGTAAATGCGCCAGAAGGAGAACGTATTTTTTGGTTTAATGGCGTTTTCAAAACACGGGTAGCAAAATGGTTGCTTCCCAAATTTATTGAGGTAGCCAATGTTGAAAAATTGGCTCATGCAGTGGCCTTACAAGCCATTGCTGAAGATTGGACAAAAATCCAAGTTCCCGTGAAACATTTACACTGTATGGACGATTGGATAGCTCCCTTTGAATATAATACCGATTGGAGTAAACAACAAATTCCGACCGATCAGCTTGAGTTGATTACCTGGATGGGCGATAGCCATTTTCTACCCAATCAACAGAAACACCGCATTAAGCCAGTCTTGATGGCTTTGTTGAATTTATAAGCTATTACCACTTTTATTTGAACTGATTTAAAATAACCAATTTTTAAAGTTCAGCTTTGTAATCCATGTACCGATTATATAAATGATGTGCTTGTACATAAGCGGACTGTGGACTCATAAAGTGGGAGAATTCAAAGGTAATGGCCTTGTCCAAGCCTGCTTTTCTGGCCGCTTCCAATTTCAGGCGCAACTTCTCCCATTTGATAGGCAAAAACTTAATCGGCATGTCTCGATCAAAAGATTCTGCATTGGTCCAGCACTGCATTCCGTGACGATCAGCTAGTTTCTTATTAACCGCAAAATAATCCGCTAGCTCATGATAGTCCACGTGTCCATCTTGGAAGGCGACAATATCCACTACATCTTTGATGCCGGAGAATATTTCATTCCAATCAGATTCGTGTTGTTGCAGACCGATTGATTCTTCTTTGCTTAAGGAAGACTGGCTAGCCATAATGGCTTTTTTACCATCTATATAGGGAGAAATCAAGGTTGGTAATCCATTAGATAAATCTTTGCAACGCTGTCCAAGCTGTCGGTATAAACCGATGATATCACCGGTCTTTCGACTCACTTCCTGGCAAAGATACCAACCCTTGAAGGCAGCATAGTGGCCATAGTTGGCCCATACTTCCTCAATAACTTCTAAATTGATGGCAACTTCGGAGGCAAAATCCCCTTGCTCCCACCAATATTTCCCAGAATCATAGAGGCCAAAGTAAAAGGCCATTCCATATTTTTCAGCAAGCTTCAAATAGAGGTCTACTAGATCGATTGGTGGTCGATAAGCTCCTTCCTTTCTTTGGAGTACTTGAGATGGGTAAGTTAGCCAACGTTTGTGGCCGCAACGGATTAGGATCACCGTATCTATACCCATACGTTTCATATGAGCAAAGTCCTGATCCCATTCTTTTGGTCCC
>CAXIDD010000668.1:0-3141 GCA_964021975.1 uncultured Saprospirales bacterium
AACCCTCAAGGTAGCATCCCAATTTTCTTTATTATTAAAGGTTTGGACTACGAATTTAGCCGCATCAAAGCTGATGTTCTGGTGACCACCACTTGTTGCTTTACTAGTCACGCGTACAGTTGTACTCCCTACGTCTCCGGCTATAGGTCTAACCTCAAGATCATATTCCCCAGCAGGTAGGAATAACCAAGCAGAATCTTGATAGGAACGAGCGGCGGTAACTCTCTCCTTGGTCCCAGCTTGGTAAGCCTGTACAAATGCATCTATTGCTTTACCATTTTTGGTAGCATAAACTGAGAAGTTACCTGCTGGCTCATCAACGGTAGCATTGGTGGCTTCGTTTAATACATTACTTAGAGAAGCGGTATCATCCGCATCATAATAATAACCTTCTCCGGCTTGAGCGGCGCATTTCAGGTTTTGTAAGTCTTCATCTGCTAGACCAAAACCAATAATATGCAACTTGAAATCAATACCGGATGCTTTTGCTTTAGTAACGACTGCACACAGGTCTCCATCACAAGACTCTATACCATCCGTAATTAAGATGATGGTTGCCGCTTGATTGGTAGTTCTTAATTGATCAATGGCCATTAAGGCAGATTTTGCAAGAGGAGTTCGGCCTAAGGGTTTGATCTTAGAAAGTGGATTTATAATACTGGTTTTATTTTGATTCTCTAGACTTACCAACATCTCTACATCGTCACAATCTCCTTTCTTGCGGTGACCATAAGCCATCAAGCCGATGGCCTGATTTTCTGGTAATGTTTGGATGGTCTTGGATAGAACGTCGGAAGCGATGGCCATTTTAGTTTTTCCCTCCATTTGACCCCACATAGAGCCACTGGCATCATAAATAAAAAGGATAGGTGCTTTATCTTCTTGCCCTTGGAGATGGACGCTAAGTAATAGCATAATGTATGCTAAAAAGGTTTGGATGATTTTCATTGTGTCGGTTTTGGCTAGAAATTAGTTTAAAGTTCCTTATTAAGATAGTTAAAAAACTAGAAATAATCTACAGGAGCTCCTATGTCTCTTGGATGATAAATAGTAGTTGGAGTAGGAACCTTTTTCTGTTTGGTTTTAATCTTTTCTATTCCAGTAGGGAATAAGAATCTTATCGATGCACCGATGACACTTCCACGAGGAATCAGACTAATGGTTTGATCTATTTGATAAATATCCACTGTACCGAGTGGGTTAAACCTATGATTGTAGAAGGCAGCCAATTCGTAGGCAATTTTAAATTTGGAACCCTTCATCTTTTGTTTGGAATAGCGACGAATACCAATTTCAGGTTGTACAAAATAATAGAATAATTCCTCTCCTTTAATGATGACGGTATAAGACTCAAATTCATCAACAATCATTCCTTGGTAAGCTAATTGCAATCCACCTCGCAGGCGCACAAAATTTTCTTGATTCTTTCTATTCCAAAAATTATAAACTAGGCCACCACAAAGGTGAGGGGAGGCAAAATCTAGGATATAATTATCTACGGGCCCACGATTGCTTAATATATAAGCGGTCATGCCCAAACCAGCTTCAGCGGACCATCTTTGGTTAAAACGCCTGGCTAAAGAGACGGTCATATTTCCACTGGAGTAAAGACCAGCAGACCAACTATCTTGATCAGTAGTAAAATTTGGAAAAGAAGTACCCAAGCCAATTTCCATCCCAAGGGCATATCGATTATTACGCCCGGTTTTTTGTGCCGCAAGGAAATGACTAAGGAATAATAAAAATAGTAGCAAACAAAAGCGACTCATGAATTGGGTTTTAACAAGAAGTGGAGGTCACTTATTACACGTTAAAACAAGGCGTTTATTTGCTAGATTCAGTTTTTAAGATTTGTTAAACCTTATTTTGTAAGCACAGATTGCATCAATTTAGGAAACTCATCAGCTTCCGCAAATTTATGATCTTTATAAGTAGTAGCTCTAAATTTGAGGTTAAAGACCTGGTCATTGCGTAGGGTTAATTCAATCATGATATTGCCAAATTGCTGGATGAATTGTCCCGTTTCATTTTGCTTTGGTCTTGGTTTGAGATAGTGCCGTTGTACGGTCTCTACCCAATGATTGCGTTCATAACTACGGACATCAGAAATTTGAGTTCGGTAATTTAATCGCAGGACTTGTTCTTTTAAATAATCAAAGAAGTGCGTAACATCACGGATACTGTATTGGGTCTTGGAGAAATGCACCACAATGCCTTTACTAGAGGGCGTATCCAGGAAATCAACGGCTTCATCAATATTATCTGGTTCCAATCGAAAGATGATGTACTGCTCGTTGAGCCAGTTCAACAAGCGTTGGCAAACCAGGGTTTTCTTCCAGAACTCGTAATCTTCCTGCTCTGTTTCATTGCGTTTGATCAACTCATGAATGAGTGGCTGGTTAGGCGCACTGTTTTCTGCCTTTTTAAATAAATCTTTAAAATAGTCCCAAATATCTGCCATAACTGGATCTTTCTTTGATCAACTTCTTTGTGTCTCGGCAATTAAACAGGCATTTGGGTGGATTGTTTTGTGTGTACTTCGTGATTTAGTTGACTTCTAAGATCTTTATCTCTACGCGTTGGTTTTTCCTACGTCCTTCGGGGGTCTCATTGGTAGCGATGGGTATTCTTTTGCCATAACCTCTGTAGATCAATCGATTGGGATTCACGTTCCGGCCACTTAAATACTCATGAATTTTCTTGGCCCGTGCCGTAGAAAGTTTTTCACAGTATTCGGTTGGAGGCAGGTTATTGGTATGGCCACCAATTTCAACTTTGGTAATATTGGGGCGATCATTTAAAATAGTAGCGATTTGGTTGAGTACTTCAAAAGATTCTGGTTCGATATCATCACTATCAGCCTTAAAGTACAGTTTGTCAACTTGCAGAATGGCACCCGCTTTTAAGTTGTCATTCTTGAGTTCTTCTACCACTTTAGCTGCTTCGGTAGGTGCCGGCTCTACTACTTCTATTTCTTCTTGTTGGGGACTTGGTTCCACTTGTTTTTCTATAATGATTTTAGATTCCAAAGTATTTGGGGAACTCTTAGCGATGGTAAAGGCCTTGCGCCCTTCTAATTGTTCGGTAGTTTTGGCAATTTGTTGGTATTGACCAATCTCTTTAGAGAGCGAAAAAGAATAC
>CAXIDD010000669.1:0-3140 GCA_964021975.1 uncultured Saprospirales bacterium
TCAAATTTGGCATGCCAAGTAACTTCATTGGCTAGGTAAGAAGCATGGTCATAAATCTGCTGAGCAAAGGTGTCATCGTAACCCGAGATGAGAATCAGAAATTCTACATTCATTTCCTTTAATTCTTTCGCGGTTTTTCCAAAAAGTGGACTACCCTCTTTAATGGCATGCACGATCGTCCAATTTAAGGGGAACATAGATACTTGATTGCGTTCAAGTACCAAAGGTGCGAACCTTCTATTGGTAATACCATTCGGCTTTTCAACCCAAGTCATGGAGACTTGAGCTTCTAGATTAATGATGTTATTATTACGTCTATTAACGATCCTAAATTGGAAACTCCATCCATCTTTGTAAGGCGCAATTAAAGCTTTCTCACTAAATAAGATTTGGGATTTAGGTTTTGCAAAACGAGCAAATAATAGCCCCGTAGCTAAGGCAAATCCCAGTAAACCTACAAATGCATTAATGGTAGCAATTAAATTGGATTCAATACTAATGGGGCTAATGGAACCATAACCAATGGTGGTGAAAGTCTGGACACTAAAGAAAAATAATTGTAAGAATAAAAGCCCCTGACTCCCTTCTTGTAAGCCACTAAATCCTTCGGGCCCAAGCATCAGGAAGAATAGGGCGAAAATAACATTCACGCTAAGGTAGCTTAGCCCAACTAAGCTTAAGAACTTCGGCCAGCTCATTTCTACCAAAGCTTGGTATGGAGTCCAGGTCAATAAGCCCCTCCGTTCTACATTAAAGGTGCCATCCTGATTAATGAGTCGACCACCTTTCGCACAAATTTTGGTGCCAAAACCCAAGTCATTCTCATCGGAGGTTGAATTTGATAGGTTTTGTTCTTTTCCTGAGATATCCATATTGATCTATTTTAATAGCCTAATAATTTGAAATTCAAAGATAATAAATGGTGCTAAGCAGGGATTTTTCTAGCTGTTAAAATAGGGGATAACCTACTTTTGCTGCATCTATTAGTTAAAGTTGTCAATTAAAAAATCATCGGATAAAAAAAATGCTTATGAAAAATTGGTTTACCCTAATTCTTTTATGCTTTACCCTAATTGTGCAAGCACAAGAAGAAACCTTAATTCGGAATATAGAAGTAGTTGGTATTTTTGGTGGCCCATTGGTAGAAGTGGGGTCCATTAATGGAGAGATTGGTATGGATGTTGGCGGTGGCGGAGCCATCGTACTCAATAACTTTTTCATTGGAGGTTATGGATTGGGAACAGATTACCCACGGGTGACACTTGATCAAGAAGACTATAGACTTCGTTTTAAGCACGGTGGCTTTTGGTTGGGGTATACCAGCGATACTCGTCGACTTTTACACTTCTATTCTAGTGCTCGTCTAGGATGGGGACAGGCACAAATACGTGGGGATGGCCCAGCTGCAGGTACAGACCGAGTATTTGTAGTGACACCAGAAGTTGGATTCGAGCTCAATGTGACCAACTTTATGCGGGTTGCCTTCACCGGTGGCTACCGAGCAGTAACTGGTGTTTCTAATCTGGATGTATTTGAAAATGGAGATTTTAGCAGTCCAGTTGGGACCGTTACTTTCCGCTTTGGAGGCTTTTCCAATGATTGGGGAGATATCAACTGGGATTTTTAATTATTGAAATGTTGAGGTGATGAATTATTAATCAATTCATCACCTCAATAATTCGTCAATTAGAAATGACCACCGCAGCCAATCGGCGAACCATCTGGCATACTTGGGATTTCCGGTGTTTTATAACCAGAAGGGTCCTGGATAAATTGCTGTATCTGAGTGACTAGATATAGGTAATGCGCTTGCTGGTTTTTATCTCCAGAATTGCTACTGAGCCCAGCATATTTTTGAGCCAATTCATTCACATGAAGCAAAGAGGCCGCAGATACCTGCTGCATAATGTCTCTGTCTCCAGCGAGTCCCAATAAATGCTGTAAAGCCAATTTTTCAGTCATTCGACCAATTTCTTGTTCCATTGGACTATGCCCTTCTTTGGCACCAACACCTTCTGCCAAGGTTTCGAATAACTCGAAAATATCCATATGATTCTCATCCCGAGCATTCTGTTCTACTATCCGCGTTAAACGCTGTGGATTTAATAAGAACATAATACTACCATTGGCCGCACTTTCTGCGGCTCCAATCGGGTCAAAGGTAATACCGGTATGTAATTTAAAGTGCTCCCGACCACGGCCATATCCTGGAGGAGGAGGAGGAATCATCTCAATAATTTTTTCTGGTAAAGCTAAAAAGGAAGGATCTAGAGTCCCAACTAAAGCATCCAGCGCTTCTTTTTGCATCTTTGGATCTACCATCTTATTGGGTGTCTTATTGCCATCACCACGGGCAGCGTAGGTGTATTCAACACCACCAATTACTTTAGAAACGGCTTCAATTTGATAGCGATGAGCTAGATATAGTGGCACCAATACTCTTTCCAATTCGGCCATATGTGTCCCTACTGGGATATTGTTTTCACCAAAAGTGCTCAGCGCTTTCGCCCGAACTTCTGTTAAACGTTTCAACTCTGCCATTGGAGTCTTTCCGCCATCCCAAAGGTGACCATAAGGATGTGCACCAAAGGTGGCCCTGGCATCCCTATCGGTGATATAGCTTAAACCCATTTCATCATTTTCAGTCAAGATTTTTGCCAATTCTTCTGCCTCATTTTCTCTTTTTGAAAATTCTTTATATCCGTATATGATGGTACGTTTGTCCCATTCACCGATACCGACATCGTAAGCTTCTGAGAAATCTAATTCTCCATTATCATCTAGTTGTAAATACGGATGTGGATAATCCATTACAGAAGATCGGTCATTGGTGCTGGCTGCAAAGTTGTGAGACAAACCTAAAGTGTGCCCTACTTCGTGTGCCGAAAGTTGGCGTAATCTAGCTAAGGCCATTTCCAATAAGCGAGGATCGGCATTTTCTCCATCCTTATAAGCTTCTACCAAGCCTTGTGCAATTAAAAAGTCTTGTCTTACTCTTAAAGAACCCAGTAATACATGGCCTTTAATAATCTCACCAGTACGAGGATCAGAGACAGAACTACCATAAGACCAACCCCTGGTAGATCGGTGTACCCAATTAATGACATTGTATCTCAAGTCCATTGGATCAGCCCCTTCTG
>CAXIDD010000670.1:0-3121 GCA_964021975.1 uncultured Saprospirales bacterium
TCACGCCATACCCAGGTGGCGTGTAAATTTCCTTTTGAATCATAATCGTATCCATTGGGATAAGAACAACGGGAAGTACTTGGTCCCATTTCATCTTCAAATAATCCTTCGGAAGAGTCAATTTGACGCGTGTTGGTCCAAAATCCCGTGTCTGCATGATAGTCTACCAACATCCGATCACCATTTCCCGAGCCACGTATGCGGTAGTTGAATTGTAAATCTCCTTCAGGTGTTTGCCAAAATTTTGGATAGGTAATTTTGATGGCTTTCCCTTTTTCTAGTTCTGATTGTATTGGCCCAAAGGAAGCCGTGCTCCAATCCATATTTTCAGGTTGATTGGCCAGGCCTTTTTTCGAAACTCTATAATGTAAATTGTCCACGTGGTGATCCCAGGCTAAGTGAATCGTACCATCATTTGGGCAAATGCCCATTGAAATAACATTATGGCTATCATCGCTTTTAAAATAATAATCTAAAAACCGAATGGTTTGCCACTGGCCTTTTGGTAGCTTACGCCGTGCAATACAAACGTGCCGTTCCTGATCATAATACGCCAAATACTGATATCCTTGATGTGATGTAATGGCATCTTTTTGGAAGGTTTTCCCATTGATTGCGGTACCGAATTTACCAGTAATAGAGAGTGCTTGGGCATCAATAGTAGAGGTACTTTCCTTTACCACCTTTACCTGTCCGGTTAAGGATATTGGAAAAATCAGGAATAGGTAGGTAAGGAAAATTTCAAGTTTCATTGTAAGTGTTTCTAAAGTGATTATAGCATCACTTATTCTACTAGTCTACCTGCCACCAAGCGTTAATTTTTTCAGTTAGCCGGTCTACTATTGCTGGATGATCTTGGGCTACGTTAGTTAACTCAAGAGGATCATCTATTAGATTAAACAGCTGAACCTCATTTGCATAATATCCTGCCCTGTTTTCACTATTTGTTGTGGCCTCTTTTTTCAACATCTCTGGATTTGGAATAAGGAGTTTCCACTCTTTTTCTACTGCTATTTTATAGAGGATACTTTCAGTAGGCTGATTAATGTTTGTGATATCGTGGTTGTAAGCCTCAGCAAATACAGTCTTTCTATTTTGAACGGCCGATTTATCAAGTGCATCTATTCCGGGTAGATCAGTCGTTTCAAGTCCAAGTAATCGATGAATGGTAGGGACGATATCAACATTGCTAAATACATTCGTCTCGTCCAATTGAGGTTTGATCTTCTGGGGATATTTAAACATTATAGGCGTACGTATACCTCCTTCAAAAGGAGACCTTTTGGACCTAGCAGCATAAGCTTTCGAATCCGCAGACTGGATCCAACCATTGTCACAAGTATAGACGATGATCGTATTTTCATCCAGGCCTTTCTCCTTTAAATAGCCTTCTAATTCTCCCACGGTTTGATCAAACCATTCGACCATTGCCCAGTATCGGGCTATAGTCGGACTGGGTGCCACCTTTAGATATTTTTCTTCCAAATCTTTAGGTGGGGTATGCGGTGTATGAGGTAAGAAAGGGGCGTACCAAATGAAAAATGGATCATCTTCTGAGCCTTCTTCTTCAATAAAATCATAAATAGGTTTTAAGCCTGTCCTCCCGATTTTCAGTCCTTCATCTCCATGTCGGCCACCTCTGAGGTAGTCTCCGTGTGTCATTCCTGCATCAAAGCCAGCATCCTCGGCGGATCCTACCCACCATTTTCCGGTTTGGAAAGAACGGTAGCCATTTTCGGCAAGTGTTTGGGTAAGTAGTTTGTTTTTATAAAAATTAGCCGCTAAGGTTTGATAGGCTTTATTTCTTTGCACGGGATAGCTATTGCTTGGAAAAGTATCTATGCCATTAGGTCTAGTTGGTCGTTTTGGTCCTTCGAATTCTACAACTGGGTCATTGCCGGTAATCCCATGTTGGAAGGCATACAAACCAGTGATAATGGAAGCCAGAGAAGGGCTACATAGCGGTGCCGAGGCATAGCCTTTAGTAAAAGTCAAGGACTCCTTTGCTAATTGATCAATATTTGGTGTTTGGATATGCTCGTGCCCCATAAATCCGTAATCGTCATAGGCTTGATCATCCGAAAGGATAAAGATAATGTTGGGTTTGTTGGTGGGCACTTCCTTTTTCGTGGTACAACTAAAGACCAAAAAGCCAGTTAAAAACAATAAAGAAACGTGTTTTTTAATCCTCATTTTGATTACTAATTTGAAATTAAGAGTTCTTCTGTATAAAAGCCGCTTTAGCTAGAGATTCCTATTCATCTCGTATTTGTGTAAAGATGCTTTTCGTGCAGATTACTAAGATATTAAATAAGAAGCAGGACTATGTCCTGTTCTGTACTATACTGTGGTGATTAGCCCCAACCAAGACGTCTTAGAAGCTATTTGAGTATAGCTTCCGAGGAGAACCACTAAATTTATTTTTTCAAGGAATAATGCTAATGCTCTGCAATGTAATCGAGTAATAGTTTTTTGACTTGCTGGACGCTTCCTTTTTTTAAACCACCCTTGGTAGCTCCGGTAATCCAATAAAGGACCATTCCTGCATCTGAACAATCCCATTTACCTTTTTGAAATTTTACAACATCATCTACTTCGGCAATTTTTCCCTGGAGCCAAATTTGTTGGATCCGAGAATCCGGATGATCCCTTGCCCAGTCCCACTCTTCCTGATCAACTTTCAGGTTAATATTTTGGTCTGGAATCCGTACTTCTTCTATTCCAAAATCAAGCATTTGTTGCCAGGTATAAAAATCACCTGCGTCATCATTGGCAGGATGGTGAGTGACTATTTTCACATATTGGTGTTTTTCTTTAGGGGTCGCATCTAAAGCAAAGCCAATAATATCTGGTTCTCCTGCTTCAATAATCCAGAGTGGATCATCTGCCGTTGAAGCATTGATGGCTTTTGCTAAATCCTTAATCGTCTCGTCTAATTGCCACTTGGCATCATAAAAAGTAAGGTCATCAAAGCCACCCCAGCGTCGGGCCGTAATGTCACAGCTGGACTGCATCATGGCATGGCGTTCTACTTCTGCCCTTTCTGATATCCTTGAGACCCTTACGATATCACAACTGTGGGAATAATGGACCAAACGATCTTCTAGACCAGTGGCGCGTA